>JBDLJY010000029.1:0-31149 GCA_039714115.1 Pseudomonadota bacterium
TTAATGTTTTTCATGGACTTCCATAAATACATCCTCACAGTTGGTCAAATGGGTACTAGGAGTGGCTGTATTGTGCATTAATTATCGTCTATATTACGCAGCCATGTCAACTAAAAAAAATATGGGAAAGTCATGGTTGAAAAAAGCGAGCGTAGAGTGCGTACTCCGCACAAATAAACGATACACCTTATGTCAAAGGTGCGTGGGACGCACCCTACACTTGCTTATAATTGCTGGCACTCGACACGAAGCTTATAAATTTCCAGCGCAATGAGAAAGTGAAATCAAGATGAAAAAATTAGCAACAATTATATTCGTCCTTGCTATCAGTTTTGTACTGTTTTACTCATGGTACAGTAAGAATCGAGCCACCGTCAACGATAACACTGCAAGACAACAGATCGTTATTACGGGTTCTAGCACGATTGCGCCGCTGATGAGCGATATTGCCAAACACTATGAGCAGTTGCACCCGGATATACGTATTGATGTTCAGGCTGGCGGTTCATCAAGAGGGATAGCGGATACCCGCAGTGGTTTAGCGGATTTTGGTATGGTGTCCCGATCCCTAAAACCTGATGAACAGGATTTATTAGCCTTTACTATTGCCCGTGACGGTATATGTATTATTGTTAATAGTGCCAATCCAGTAGAAGAATTAAGCGATGAGCAAATTGTTGCCATCTACGAAGGGCGCTTGACCAATTGGCAACAAGTCGGGGGGAGGGATGCCAAGATCATAAAGGTCAACAAGGCAGAAGGACGCTCTACCCTAGAACTTTTTCTTAAATATTTTAATCTCGACAACAAACGCATCAAGGCGGATGTCATCATTGGTGACAATCAACAAGGAATCAAGACGGTAGCCGGCAATCCTAACGCGATAGGTTATGTTTCGATTGGATCGGCTTCATTTGAAGCGGGGCGCGGAGTGCCTATTAAATTATTACCAATGAAGGGCTATGCAGCATCCATCGAAAATGTGGTCAACAATAGTTTTCCCATTGTTCGTTCCTTGAATGTCGTCTCCCGCGAACAACCTGTTGGAGTGTTAAAAGACTTTATTGAATTTGCCATGTCGGAAAAGGTTAAAGATGTTATCCAAACACATTACTTTGTCGCACTCACAAATTGATACGCTATTGCGTCATGGATTGCGTGTATTGGCATTGACGAGTAGTTTCATCGTTATTCTAATTATATTATTTTTGTTCAGTGAAAGTTTTGGGATTGTCGGTGAAATTAGTCCGCTCAGATTCTTTACCGATCCGGGCTGGTATCCAACCAGTGAGCAATTTAATCTCTTGCCGATGATTGTTGGTAGTCTTTGCCTGATGATGAGCGCGTTATTATTAGCGGCACCTTTGGCTATACTCACAGCTGTGTTTTGCAACTTCTACGCGCCACCTGCGCTTGCAGTCATTGTGCGCCGTCTTATTGAGATATTCACAGCAATTCCATCAGTCATTTACGGTTTGTGGGGCTTGGTAGTGCTGGTACCCATTATTGCCAGTATTCAAGCCCCCGGCGCAAGCTTATTAGCGGGTAGTATCGTATTAGCCATTATGATATTCCCCACTATTGCGATGGTATCCGACAGTGTTATTGTCGCGGTGCCAAAAAAATATATCAAGGGCGCAGTGGCACTTGGACTAGAACGCTACTCAGTCATTTTTTCTGTAGTGCTACCCACGGCAAAATCGGGCCTATTTGCGGGCATGTTGTTGGGTGCCGCACGCGCTGTGGGTGAAACGATGGCGGTATTAATGGTCTGCGGCAATATTGTGCAGATGCCGAGCAGCCTATTTGATCCAATACGTGCGTTGACCAGCAATATTGCACTAGAAATGGCTTATGCAATGGACATCCATCGTACTGCTTTATTTGTCAGCGGGACTTTGCTACTGATGCTCGTATTAATTTTAATCATACTCAACGAAATATACCAGAGTAAGCACCACCATGCCTAAATTTGGACAACGCCTGAGCGGTATATCTATAGAACATATGGTGATTTTACTGATGTGGTGCGTATTTTCCCTTGTTGCGGGACTGTTTTTCTGGATTCTATGGGAGATTTTTTCCAATGGTCTCAGTCAAGTGTCTTGGACATTTCTCACCGAATCACCCCGCTCTGGTGGTCGTGAGGGGGGGATTGCCTCTGTTTTAGTTGCAACCGCTATGATTGTGGGTATTTGCATGTTAGTCGCGTTGCCGATTGGTGTCGGCACCGCCGTCTGGTTGGTTGAATTTACGCCAGCTAACAGCTCATTTAGTCGTATTGTGCGAATGAGCCTTGATGTGTTAGCAGCAATGCCTTCTATCGTATTTGGCTTATTTGGCAATGCATTTTTTAGCATTACCTTGGGATTAGGATTTTCCATCTTGTCCGGGGGGTTGACCTTGACTTGTATGGTACTACCCTTTCTTATTAGAACCTGCGTAGAAGCATTGTATGCTGTACCTTCAAGCTACCGTTTAGGGGCAGCCGCGCTGGGATTATCGCGTACATCTACGCTATGGAATTTACTTTTGCCGACGGCAATGTCAGGTATCGTGACAGGTTTTTTATTGGGCATGGGAAGGGCACTTGCAGAGACAGCGGCACTCCTATTCACCAGCGGTTACGTGGATCGTATGCCAGAATCCATATTTGATTCAGGGCGTACCATCTCTATTCATATTTACGATTTGTCGATGAACGTACCGGGTGGTGAACCACCAGCCTACGGTTCTGCCGTCGTCCTGATTATATTATTACTGGTTATCAACTTCACGATTCTGGGGATAACTCGGTATTGGCAACACAGAAGACTAACATGAATATGCCAAGTCAAAATCAACAAGGGACAGTATCCACCGACTCAGTAAAAACGGTCAATCGGAACGTCATACTGCGTACAAACAATCTTTGTTTATATTATGGTACTAAAAAAGCAATAGAAGACATTTCTCTTGAAATGGCCGGGCGTTCTATTACCGCCATCATCGGGCCATCTGGCAGCGGAAAGTCTAGTTTTCTCAGTTGCCTAAACAGGCTCACGGATTTGAACGAAGAATGTCAAGTGACAGGCCAAGTTTGGTTACAGGACAAGGAAATCCTTTCCAAGAGCATGGAAGTGCTAGAACTACGGCGTCGAGTCGGCATGTTATTCCAAACGCCCAACCCGTTTCCGTTTTCCATATGGAGAAACTTAGAACTCCCGCTGCGTCACCACGGCGTTCGGGATAAGGACATCATTGCCAATAAGATAGAAAAGGTACTACGTGATGTATGGCTTTGGAACGAAGTCAATGATCGCTTAGATAAATCGGCCCAATTACTTTCTGGCGGACAACAACAACGTCTATGTTTGGCGCGTACATTAATATTAGAGCCGGAAGTCATTCTTATGGACGAACCCTGTAGTGCTTTGGATCCGATTTCAAGCGACCATGTAGAAGAACTGATTACCCATATGCGAAGCACACATACGGTGGTGGTGGTGACTCACAACCTAGCCCAAGCCTATCGCATTGCCGATAAGGTGGCGTTTTTTTGGAACCAAGATCATAAAGGTAAAGGGCAGCTAATTGAATACGGTTCTGTTGAGCAGATATTCAAACATCCACACAACGAACTGACTACAGCTTATATTGCTACCTGTAGGTGCTAGATGAGGTCCATTGAAAATCAACAAGAAAGTTATAATACCATGATGGAAAGATACACGACTTTGCTACTACGCTGGCGCTACGTTGCTATAATAATCACCATTTTACTGGTGATTGCCACAGTAATCGGGTTACGTTTTTTGGAGTTTGATCAAGATTACCGGGTGTTTTTTCACCAAAACTATCCGCAGCTTGTAGCCTTGGAAGAATTGCACAAAACCTATAATAAGAATGATAACGTCTTGATTGCGTTGGCCCCAAAAAATGGGAATGTATTTACCCGTGAAACATTGGAGGTAGTGGAGCGATTGACCCAAAAAGCTTGGCAAATTCCCTACTCTATGCGCGTGGAATCAATCACTAACTTTCAATATTCTCGTGCTCAAGGGGACGACTTGGTAGTTAGTGACCTTGTTAGGAATGCAATGAGCTTATCTTCCCAAGAACTGGAACAGGTTAAAAAGGTGACTTTAGCAGAACCCTCCTTACGAAGTCGCTTAATATCGCCTACCGGACATGTGACTGCAATCAACATCGTTGTAGAATTACCAGAAAAATCGACTGCTGAGGCATATGAAGTAGTCAACTATGTCCGCACATTGGTAAGTCAGTTGCAAAAAGAGAACCCAAAATTAGATGTTTATCTCACTGGCATGGTGATGATGAATAATGCCTTTCCCGAAGCAAGTATCGTGGATATGACTACTTTGATACCCTTCATGTACGGCATTATTATTCTATCCATGATATTGCTGTTGCGTTCAGTCTGGGCTACTGTTGCAACACTGATAATCATTACCTTTTCAGTGTTAAGTGCTGTGGGAATTGCGGCTTGGCTAGGGATACGACTAACCCCGCCTTCTGCCTCTACCCCAACGATGATTATGACTTTGGCAATGGCTGATAGCATTCATTTCCTAACCTTTATGTTTAGGGAAATGCGCCGTGGTTTGAATAAACATGATGCGATTCGGGAGAGTCTACGAGTCAATATGCAACCCATATTTCTCACCACGGTAGCAACAGTAATTGGTTTTTTAAGCATGAACTTCAGCGATACTCCCCCGTTTCGTGATCTCGGCAATATCACGGCAATAGGAGTAGCCGCAGCCTTTCTCTATACGGTTTTTTTTCTGCCCGCGTTCATGGCGGTATTACCGTTACGGGTACCACAAGGCCAAACTTGGTTAGATATTGGTATCGAAAAGGTGGCAGAGTTTGTAATCAAACATCGCGGTCAATTGCTATGGGGGATGTCCGGTCTCGTCCTTATATTGGTTGCCTTTATTCCTCGCATTGAATTGAACGATCAGTTCGTGGACTATTTCGATGAGAGTTTCCAATTTCGTCATGATACGGACTTTGTCATGGATAACTTAATTGGCATATACTCCATTGAATATTCTCTGAAAGCGGAAGAAAGTGGTGGCATCGCATCTCCTGCATACTTGCAAAAATTGGATGAGTTCGCAGCTTGGTATCGGCAACAGCCGGGGGTAATGCACGTTAGCACATTTTCTGATGTTATGAAACGCATCAACCGCAATATGCATGGTGATGACCCTGACAGGTATCAGCTACCTGAAACGAGGGAACTAGCGGCCCAGTACTTGTTACTATATGAAATGTCGCTGCCTTATGGGTTAGATTTGAACAACCAGATTAACGTTGATAAGTCTGCGACGCGCTTTGTAGTGAGTTTGGAAAACCTATCTACCCGCGATATGCGAGCCATTGAACAGAAAGCTGAAAATTGGCTTCACGCTAACGCACCAGCGCACATGTTTTCTAAAGGTGCTAGTCCAACGGTTATGTTTTCCCATATTTCCGAGACTAATATCCGTAGTATGTTAGTGGGTACACTCGTAGCTTTACTTTTAATTTCTCTTGTACTGGTTTTTGCTTTACGTAGCTTAAAAATGGGACTGATCAGTTTGATTCCGAATTTGATTCCCGCCCTCATGGCGTTTGGTTTATGGGGTATGTTAGTGGGCCAGGTGGGTCTTGCTCTATCCATTGTGGCTGCCATGACCATTGGTATAGTGGTAGATGATACTATCCATTTCCTCAGTAAATATATTCGTGCATACCGGGAAAATTCTTTGAGTGCTGAAAATTCGGTACGATACGCATTTTCCACTGTGGGAGTAGCCCTAGTCGTGACCACTATGATTTTGATGGCAGGTTTTTTGGTATTGTCCCAGTCTACTTTTGAGATGAATTCTAGCATGGGCTTGCTAACTGCTATTACTATCGGATTTGCATTGATGGCTGACTTTTTATTGCTCCCGGCGATACTTATAAAATTGCAGACATGGTTTGCTAAACCCACTGGACAACGAGCTTAAAATTTGCAACAAACACTATCTATATACAAATATGTGTTTGTGGATGGACACCAACTAACCGGAAAGGAAAAACGCCATGAAAGATAACAAGATTCGTGTCTTGTTTTTGTGTACAGGGAACTCTTGCCGTTCCCAAATGGCAGAGGGCTATGCTCGACATTTAGGTGATAATTTGTTCTCCGTTCGTTCTGCTGGAATTGAAGCCCATGGCAAAAATGCGCGTGCTGTTACAATCATGGCTGAAGATGAGGTGGATATCTCACAACAGGAGTCTACCCTCATGACGAAGGAGACACTGGAATGGGCAAATGTGGTTATCACACTCTGTGGACATGCAGATGAACATTGTCCTGTACTACCACCCAACACCTTTAAGGAACATTGGCCTTTAGCAGATCCGGCAAAAGCGATTGGGAATGAGGAAGAAATTATGTGCCAGTTTCGAGCTATTCGCGATGATATTAAGCATCGTGTAAGCAATATGATCAATGAAGATTTCTGCGAGCGATAATAAATATGTATACTCAACAACCCATAGGAAAATTGCTATGACAACGACTCAGCAAACCGTGAACTCGGAAAACCAGGGACAACACAAACTTAGTGCCGTGGATTTTCCTACTAAAACGCGCCCACACATCAATTTTTTTGTTGGAAATATTGAACAATCGGTACCTTTCTATAAGGTATTGTTCAATCAACAACCAACAAAACTACGTGCAGATTTCGCGAAGTTTGAGCTTGAAGACCCACCTTTGAACTTTACCATTCTTCCGCACCCAGATAAGGTAAACAAGGAGGGTCACTTCGGTATTCAGGTAAAAAGCACCGATGCCGTTGAAGCTGCCTTTCGTCGTTTTCGTAAGCTGGGTGTAAAAATATACACCACTGAAAATGAAGTGGCATGTTGTTATGCAAAACAGAATAAGGTGTGGGTGGTGGATCCCGATGGCAACCACTGGGAGGTATTCGTGGTTACTGATGACGATGCCGACGACGGTTGCGGTCCCACTTGTCTATGCTATGATCCTGATACTGGTGGTTGTCAATGGTAACTAACTGTAACCCAAGTTGGTAATTGAATGTCATCACGGCAAACCAACAGGAATGGGTCATCTTCACAATCACCAGACCGATATTATTTAGAAAATACTGTGAGTCTATAACTCTACTTTTCGGGGAGTTTGGTGGTTGTGGGTACTTAATCGTGAACTCTTTGCTGCTGTACGCAGAAGGCGAAAGGTAAGATAGGATACACTTATGAACTATGCAGAAAAAATCGTTGATAAATTTGACCAAGATTTTAGCGAAAACTATGAGAGGAAGGTGCGAGCTACGGTACCCGGCTATGAGATAACACATGCCATGGTTCGTTCTATTCTCGGTTCTATCTTGTCGAATAAAGCTGACGTGCTGATACTTGGATCTGGAACTGGAATGGAATTTGTTACTCTTGGGAAAGATCAGCAAGGGTGGCGATTCACCGGCGTGGATCCTTCGCCTGATATGTTGGCTATAGCCAACGCACGAGTGAACAAGCAGGGCTTGGGTGATCGTGTGAACTTAGTAAAAGGTTTTGTTTCGGATTTGCCCGAAAAAAAACAATTCGATGCGGCCGTTTCCGTGTTGGTGATGCATTTTTTGCCCGATGACGGTGCTAAACTTGCCTTCCTAAAAGCAACAGCGGCACGCCTTCGTCCGGGGGCACCTTTAATACTTGTGGATATGCACGGCGATAAGAGTACCCCAGCATTTGAGCAACTCTATCAGAGTTGGAAGTGCTATTTGGAGTCTCTTGGCTACGATCACAGCAGTCTGGACAAAGAATTAGAGTTAGTTCATTTCGTTCAAGAGGAACGAATTGTCAGCTTAATGGAACAAGCGGGGTTCAATTCTATCAGTCGGTTCCATCAAGCATACCTTTTCGGGGGATGGTTTGGGCGGCGTTTATGATCGAGCGAGTGTGACTTTTATTTGATGTAAACCCACATTAGAAAATATGATTAAAAAAAATAAAATACTGTGGCGTACAAAGCAGAACATTGCACAATGAGAACACTTACATAAAATTGAGGTCACACTTTTCCTTGAAAAAAGTGCCTATACAGTTTATCAGACTGATAGTTGGTTTATTTATATAAGGAGAAACCAAAAAATGTTACAAGAAAGTATTTGGCAGACCACACCTCCTAACAAGCGGGATAGTGCCGTTAATTTTGCGACTGATAGTCGCCTGCACCTCAGTGTGAATGTTCAGAACCTAGCAAAATCAGTGCCTTTCTACCAACGTTTTTTCGGAGAAAACCCAACCAAAGTTCGGGAGGGATTCGCTAAGTTTGAGATAGCCGAGCCTGCTCTCAATTTTACTTTAAACGAACACCCCAAAAATGTCAGTAAGCTAGAGGGGCATTTTGGCGTTCAAGTCAAGAGTACCAAGTTCGTGGAAGATGCTTTTGGGCGTTTACAAGAAGGGGGCTTTAAGATTATTACGGAGGATGGTGTAGAGTGTTGTTACGCACTCCAAACCAAGATATGGGTTGCTGATCCGGATGGCAACCGTTGGGAAGTATTTGTTGTGACAGAAGCTGAAGCTGAAGAGGGTTGTGGTCCAGATTGCATTTGCTACCAAGATTTTGAACGTAGTTACGTCACTTCCCCTTGAGAGATTTTTGTGCTGTTGTTTTGCACGAAAAATAACCGAAGTTGTTCAATACCTTTAATTGAAGAGGAAAGTATTATGTCAAACTTTGCCGAAATGGCTAGTCTTGAACAGAAAGAGAACGGCGTGGATATAAACGTGACGGGAGAGGTTGAGCGCCAGAAAGTCGACGCCATGCTGGAACAGTGTAACGCGGGTGCATGTAGTTGTTGCGGCCCCGAATTTATTGAGCAGTTGGATGGTATTGGTGTCGAAGGCCAAGATGGTGATGTCACGATCCACGTCAAAGGTTCGGTTTCCAAAGATGTCATTGCCGAAAAAATGTCTATGTGTGACTGTTATGGTAATTAAAGGGTAGTACTCCAAAAGGGCAGTGGTGAAGGCTTTGAGAACTTTACACGTTTTTCAAAATCGTTCATCACTACCTATTTATGGAGTGCGTCTTAGCACATTTCTCAAAAGCGAGGGCCAAATTCCATCACATTGATGGTACAAACTTTGGTCGTGGTAAAAATACTATATTATTAAGAGTGAAACTATTATGCAATCTGTCAAAAAAGACAATCCTACGACTTCTACTGTCAAAACAGATAATGCTGTTCAGTCTCTGTATTCAACAGCAGCCTCTACTCCACAACCAGGACTATGTTGTCCTCAAGATTACCCCCCCGAATGGCGCTCTCATATTCCAGATGAAGCGTTTGAATACAATTATGGTTGCGGTAGTCCTATTATCAAAGCGGGTATCAAGCTAGGTAACGTAGTGGTCGATCTGGGTTCCGGAGTGGGTATCGACAGCTTTATAGCTGCCAAATACGTCGGCGCACAAGGCAAAGTAATAGGGGTTGATATGACGGATGCCATGCTGGAACGGGCGAAAAATTATCAGCCAAAGGTGGCAGACAGTTTGGGCTACGACGTGGTGGAGTTCCGTAAGGGACATATTGAGAAAATTCCATTGTCTGACAACTCCACAGATATTTTGGTGTCCAACTGTGTACTCAACCTATCCACGGATAAAGAGTTAGTATTCAAGGAAATACATAGGGTACTGAAGGATGGCGGCAAAGTGGCCATTTCTGATATTGTAGTAGACAGGGAAATAGACAAATCATTACGTCAGGATAGTAAACTTTGGAGTGAGTGTTACACAGGCGCATTGTCAGTCCCTAACTTCATTCACGCATTTGAAAATGCTGGGTTTATCGCCATAACTCAGATTGATGAACACCCTTGGACCGAGATAGACGGCTACCGTTTCGCTTCTTTGACGGTAGAAGCTTACAAATTTTCAGCCGGTGATATTTGCGATTATGTTGGGCAAATGGCAATTTATCTAGGACCATATGCAATGGTGCAGGACGAAGAAGGACATAAATTTCCCCGCTTTCAAGCAGTGGAAATTTGTACTGATACTGCTAATCGCCTAAAGCAGGCACCTTACGCCAACTCTTTCATAGTCACTGGGGCCACACGAGTTAGCAAGGCATCCAGTGGAGCGTGCTGTGACACGAGTACCACTGCGGGTACTTCGAGCGGTTCATGTTGCGATACGACCACTACAAAAACTGATGCTGTCAGCTCGTGTTGCGACACTGATACTACCGCTAAAGCTGAAGTTGGTGCGTCCTCCGACGCTTGTTGTAGCGACAACAAAAGTAGTTGCTGCACTTGAACAATCAAAGCTAAACTCCCTCCTTCGCATTGCAAGTAAAGTAATGTGAGTGGTGTTTTTCAAAGGAGGGAGGGCAACAAGGACGTTTTAACTCTTACTACCTTTATAAATTGAGATTCAGCATTAAACTATTGTTTTTATTTACTTTATTTTTTTTACTACCGTGGATAACGTTGGCAGCCCCCCCCAAAGAACGACAATTGGCTTTTAGTATTGCTTATGCGAAAACCCCTGCTACAAAGGGGCGATTGCACAGATGCTTGACTACCGTGATACCAGCTAGAGAGATTATCTCCTGAATTCCTAAATTTCCAATTAAAATTAGAGAAACAATTATGATTTCCAAAGCAGTCTCCCGTCGGCGATTTATAAAAATCAGCGGTACCACCGCCTGTGCCAGTATAGCTACTGGACTACCAATTGTTCACGCGACACCTACAAAAGCACAGATTGGATGCACGACATTACCCTACCCTTCTATAATAGTCACACAAGCCAGTCAACTCAAAGATAACACTCCAGTAACCTTTACTTTTCCTGATCAATTCTCACCTTGTGTTCTTATTAAAATGGGACATCGCATTCCAGGTGGCGTTGGCCCACAGAATGATATAGTTGCCTTCAACAGTCTTTGTACTCATCAAGGCTGTCCACTCGCTTATGATAAAGAAGCTAGAGTATTCAAATGTGGTTGTCATTTCACTACCTTTGATGCCGAAAAGGGTGGTCAGATGATTTGTGGGCAAGCGACGGAAAACTTACCGCAAATTGTCCTAGAATACATTCCCAAAGATGACAGCATACGGGCTGTTGCAGTTCAGGGCTTAATTTATGGTCGTCAAGCTAATCTACTATAGAGGAAGAGAAAGATGAGTATCTACAAAGATCGGTTGCCGCTGCCACCAGTTCATGCCAAAAAGACCCAGATGATCTGTCATTTTTGTATTGTGGGTTGCGGCTATCACGTTTATAAATGGCCAGAGAATCAAGAAGGTGGACGTGCGCCTGAGCAAAATGCTTTGGGTCTCGATTTTCGCAAACAACTGCCCCCTCTAGCTGTTACCATGACACCGGCTATGCACAACGTGATTACAGCCCCAGATGGTCAGCGGCATAACATTATGATTTTGCCTGATAAAAACTGCGCTGTGAATCAAGGGTTGAGTTCCACACGCGGAGGTAAAATGGCCTCCTACATGTACACTCCAGAAGGTATTGGTAAAAACCGCCTCGCGTCTCCACGGCTCTATACTGGTGATCAATGGCTCACTAGCAACTGGGACCATGTACTGGCACTCTATGCCGGATTGACTAAGAAAATCCTCGATAATGACGGCCCAGAAGAATTGATGTTTAACGCCTTTGATCACGGTGGTGCCGGCGGTGGGTTTGAAAACACCTGGGGTACTGGAAAACTGATGTTTAGTGCTTTGCAAACACCAATGGTACGCATTCATAACCGTCCTGCTTACAACTCAGAATGTCATGCCACACGAGACATGGGCATTAGCGAGTTAAACAACGCTTATGAAGATGCGGAAATAGCCGACGTATTGATGTGTATTGGTGCTAATCCGTATGAAAATCAAAGCAACTATTTTCTTGCCCATTGGTTACCAAATTTACAGGGTACCAGTGTGGCAAAAAAGAAAAAATGGTTTGCTACTCAGGAAACGATTGACAAAAGTAAAATTATTTTTGTTGATCCACGTCGCACCCCAACTATTGCGATTGCAGAACAGGTTGCTGGGAAAGAAAATGTGCTACATTTGGACATCCTACCGGGTACTGATCTTGCTCTATTCAATGCTTTGTTTACCTATGTTGTAGAACAGGGTTGGATTGATAATGCATTTATTGCCAACCATACCACCGGTTTTAAAAGAGCAGTGAAAACCAACCATATCTCGTTAGCAGAATGTAGCAAAATTACGGGAGTCCCTGTTGTTAAGTTGAAACAGGCCGCGCAATGGGCTTACCGGCCTAAAGCTTCTAGGCATCGGCCTCGTACTATGCATGCTTATGAAAAAGGCATTATTTGGGGTAATGACAACTACCTGACTCAAGCAGCCTTAGTTGATTTAGTCTTAGCCACACATAACGTTGGGCGGCGTGGTACGGGTGTCGTTCGTATAGGCGGGCATCAGGAAGGTTACACACGTCCACCCTATCCAAGCAACAAAAAGATTTACATCGATCAAGAAATCATCAATGGTAAAGGCAAAATGCTTACAGTGTGGGGATGCAATACCTTTCAAACCACCTGTAATGCCCAACAATACCGTGAAGTGGTTTTTCGTCGCAGCAACATCGTTAAGGATGCAATGGCAAAAGCTCGCGGTGCAACCACGGCGGAAATGATAGATATTATTTATAATGCGGTAACTCATAGAGGTGGTTTATATGTGGTTTCCATTGACCTCTATCCGGTAATGATTTCTGAGGCCGCCCATTTACTGTTACCTGCTGCACATCCAGGTGAAATGAACCTTACCTCAATGAATGGTGAGCGGCGGTTGCGGTTGTCGGAAAAATTCATGGCACCGCCCGGTAGCGCCAAACCAGATTGTCTGATTGCCGCAGACATTGCCAATACCTTGAAAAAGCTTTATGAAGTAGAAGGTAATGCAGCGATGGCAAAGCAGTTTTCTGGTTTTGATTGGAAAACGGAAGAAGATGCCTTTAACGACGGATTTCGTCAGGCTGGTCAGGCTGGTGCCCCACCCATAGACAGTCAGGGTGGTGACAAAGGACATTTAGTCACCTACACACGACTCAAAGCCGCTGGCAATAACGGTGTGCAGTTACCCATCAAAGAAATCAAAGAGGGTAAATTAATGGGGACAGACATGCTTTACACTGATAACCAATTCGATACATCCGATGGTAAGGCGCGTTTCCTACCTGCTACTTGGCAAGGGTTACCTAAGACAGTACAAGCGCAAAAAGAAAAATACCGCTTTTGGATTAATAATGGGCGAGTTAATGAAGTCTGGCAGACAGCCTATCACAATAAATATGATGCCCATGTTAAAAGTCGTTACCCAATGGCATTTATTGAGTTAAATCCAGAGGATGCAAAAAAATTAGGTATCAGTTCAGGCGATCTGGTTGAACTCTATAACGACTATGGCTCTGCCTATGCGATGGCCTATTTGGAAAAAGACATCAAGTCTAATCAGACTTTCATGCTCTTTGCCTATCCTAACGGCATCATGGGTGATGTCACTACGGAGTGGACGGATCGCAACATCATTCCCTATTATAAAGGTACATGGGCTAATATCCGTCGTGTTGGTAGCATGGACGACTACAAGCAGATAGTTAGCTTCAAGAGTCGGCGTTATGCATAGTACTTTATTAGACTATAGGTGTTCAGGTAAATATCTTTATCTGGTACCACACGCAATGGTGTAGGACGAGGATGGACTCCCTCTTTTGCAAGTCATCTAAGTGCCGTATTTCAAAGGAGGGAGCGGCATTGCTATCGTAAAAAGGTGGCAATTATCAGCTTGTGAAAAGCCTTGTTAAAAGGAGGAAATATAAGCTTTGTCAAGTTAAAACTGCCTTTCTTGAAAATACTCTTTGCTTTAGATAAAGCGAGAAACCCTTCCTTGCCATGATAGTGACCAATACCAGAAGGGCCAATACCACCAAAGGGAATATCATCTTGTAGCACCTGAAAAACTGAATCATTAATTGCCACACTACCTGAGTGAGTCGTTTCCAATATACGTTTTTGTAAACTCTTGTCGAAGCTTATGATATACAAGGCCAGCGGTTGTGGACGAGCATTGACAAAATCGATGGCTTCGTCAATTGCTTGAAAACCGATAATCGGCAAAATGGGGCCAAAAATTTCCTCCTGCATGAGACGACAATCTGGATCAGGATTAATGACTAAATACAACGGTAACTTGCACGTATCATCACCAAAGGATTCATTCGCAGGATTTAACTCAATAAGAGTTGTACCCGATTGTTTAATTTCCTCTATATAAGACACCAAGCGATTACGTTGCCTCTCATTGATGATACTTGTGTAATCAGTGTTCTCCTTTAAAGAGGGATACATTTGTTTGAATTGCCGTTTAAATTCTGAAACAAATTCCTCAATGCGTCGATTTGGGATTAGCACATAATCGGGTGCAACACAAGCTTGTCCCGCATTAGACGTTTTACCAGCAATTAATCGCTCTACCGCAAGGGAAATTTTCACCTGTTCGTCTATAATTGCAGGTGACTTACCCCCAAGTTCTAGCGTGACAGGCGTTAAATTCTCGGCTGCAGCCTGCATCACATGACGACCCACCTGAGTCGAACCGGTAAATATAAGATGATTAAAGGGCAAAGCGGAGAACCGAGCCCCTACTTCTGGGCCCCCTGTAACAATAGCCACTTCATCTTCCTGAAAAACGTAGGATAACAAGCGCTTAATTATTTCGTTAGTATTAGGCGTGAATTCAGACAACTTAATCAATGCTCGATTTCCAGATGCCAAAGCGGAAATCAATGGACCAAAGGCTAAGAATACGGGGTAGTTCCAAGGCACAACAATTCCCACCACACCAAGGGGTTGATACATCACCCAATTGGACGCTGGTTGAAACAAAACATTGACACTGCGCCGTGATGGCTTCATCCATTTTTTTACCCGCTTGACAGTATAGTTGATGCCCAATACCGTGGGCAACAATTCACCGACTAAAGTTTCAAAACGAGCGCGATGACCAAAATCTTTGGATAAGGCATCTACCAAAGGATCTTTGTACAGCAACAAGGTTTTTTTCAGTAATTTTAGTTTTGCAATTCGTTGTGAAGCGGAAGGCATGGGATTCTGCCTGAATGCGGCCCGTTGTTGTTTAAACAACTCTTTCATTCGGGCTATCTCAAAGTCATCTTTGTTACCCTGTGTTCTACTGGTAGTTTGTGCTAAGTACTGAATCATGAATTTTGTGAGATAATAAAAAAAACAAGCGTAGGGTGCGTGCACACGGGATTAATGTAAGGCTTTGCCTCATAAATTAATATAATATTTTTAAACACATTTTGAAATCTTTGTCAATGCGTAAGTTCTAGGAAATAATATGACAAACAAGTGGAAAATTGCAACAGCTACCCTTGGTTTAGTCACCAAGGCTATGGCAATACCCCATTATGCCTTAGCTGCTGGAGATTGGATAGAAAAGATCAAGCTCAATGGCGACTTTCGCTATCGCTCTGAGATGATTAAGCTGGAGGGAAAAGACGAACGTCATCGTAATCTAGAGTAACAGCTAAGCTGTCAAGCCATGCGCTTCGGGCGGGGATAGGAAATCTTCGAGTATCGTGAACAAACTCAAGTCTGACCCCATTGATTTTCCTAAATGCCACAGAGGCGGTGCGTTACGCATTTTCTACGGTTGGTACGGCTATTTGGGTCAATTCCGCAGTGCTGATCGCTGGTTTCTTAGTGCTTGCTTTTTCCCATTTCCATATAAACTCAGGACTAGGCACACTCACTGCCATCGTCATTGCTTTCGCGCTACTCACAGATTTTCTGTTCTTACCACCATTGCTTATGAAAATTGAGGAGAAAAATTAATGAAACGTAGACTGTTTCTTGCACTGCTGTTAGTAGGTATTATGCCTGTTGACTTGTTTGCCCAAACGCCCGAAGAAAAGGGCCTCGCCATTGCTATGGAAACTGACAGCCGCGATGCTGGTTTCGGTAATTACATAGCTGATATGACTATGATCCTGATGAACCGTTATGGAGATAAAAGCATCCGTGAAGTCAGGATGAAGATATTAGAAGTGCCGGGGGATGGTGACAAGAGTATGAACATCTTCGATAAGCCGAGGGACGTGAAGGGCACGGTCGTTCTCACCTTTTCCCACGGATTGAAACCCGATGAGCAGTGGATTTATCTGCCTGCTTTAAAGCGCGTGAAGCGCATTTCCTCCGGCAACAAGTCGGGGCCCTTTATGGGTAGTGAGTTTGCCTACGAGGACATTGGTTCTTGGGAGGTGAAAAAATACACCTACAGATACCTACGCGACGATGTGCTTAACGGGAATGATTGCTTTGTAGTAGAAAACACGCCTGCCTATAAATATTCTGGTTACAGCCGCCAGACAGAGTGGGTCGATAAAACCATACACCAGCCCCGGCAGATCGTTTTCTATGATCGCAAGGGTGCTTTGTTAAAAACCCTTACCTTTAATGGTTATCGACAATATTTGGGGCAATACTGGCGTGCCGATGAAATGCTTATGGTTAATCACCAGACTGGCAAAAGTACCCGGTTGTTGTGGAAAAACTACCGTTTCCGCACTGGGCTCAGCAGCCGTGATTTTACCAGAAATAGCATGAAACGGATGCGGTAGATTCATATCGTAGTAGGCGATAAATCGCCTACTACGAACTTTACAGTCAGGTTTATATATATGTTCTTGAAATTAAAAAAATTATTTTATATCTCATTTTTCTTAGGGATATGCTTGAGCGTTCAAGCCGGCGAATGGTCAGGCTATATCGCCGGCGAATCGCGCTATTTTCCAGAATCCCCCCTCTCCGCCAACCAATATGATGATTTCAACTTATCCCTCTCAGCACAACCAGAATACCGTCACGAATGGGATGATGGATACCAAACATTCACCTTTGTCCCCTTTGTGCGCCTTGATCAGCATGACTCAGAGCGCCGTCATTTTGATATTCGTGAACTCACTTGGCTCAAGGCAGCGGAGGATTGGGAATTGCGGGTTGGTTTTCGTAAACTGTTTTGGGGTGTCACTGAATCTCAGCATTTAGTGGACATAATTAATCAAACTGATTTGGTGGATCATCCAGATTCTGAGGAAAAGTTAGGTCAGCCCATGATCAATCTTGCTCTGATTCGTGATTGGGGGACGGTGGATTTTTTCATACTACCCGGTTTTCGTGAGAGGACTTTTCCCGGCAGTGAAGGACGCTTGCTCAGTGGTGGCATTCCAATTGACATTGATCAGACGCGCTATGAATCTGGCGCTAAAGAAAAACATGTCGATTGGGCGGTGCGCTGGGAACACAGCCTCGGTGATTGGGATATTGGCTTATCTCACTTTTCGGGCACGAGCCGCGAGCCACGTTTTCTCCCCGGTACTGATGGGGCAGGTAGGTTTGTTTTGATACCCTTCTATGAACAGGTTGATCAAACTGGCTTTGATCTACAGATAACTAAAGAAGATATGTTGTGGAAACTTGAAATGATTTCCCGCAAAGATCAAGATGGTCGCTTTACGGCATTGACAGGCGGTTTGGAATATACTTTTGTAGGCGTTTTCGAGACGGATGCTAACGTAGGTGTGCTAGCAGAATATCTGTTTGATGATCGCCACGATAATGCCGCCACCCCTTTTGAGGATGACTTCATGCTTGGTATGCGTTTAGCCCTCAACGATGTCCAAAGCACTGATCTGTTGGTGGGGGGTATTTTTGATCTTGATAGTAGTGCGAGTTTCTATTTCATTGAAGCTAGTCGCCGTTTGGGTGAGAACTGGAAATTGAGTTTAGAAGCCTATATTTACGCTGATATGCCAAGAGATGATCTGGCTTATGGTTTCCGCAATGAGGATTTTTTGCAGTTGGAATTAGCATGGTTTTTTTAGAAAAGCCTAACTTATGGTTTTTATGGGCAAAAAAAAATCCGATCCCTCGCTAACGCGAGGGACAAGCTTTTTAAAAAAATATGATTTTTAGTTCAGCAAGCGTAGGTGCGTAGGGTGCCTCCCACGCACCCTACGCTGTAAAGTTTATTCATAATGTATGAATCATGATTTGCAGGATTAAAGGATTTTCAATATTTTAAGGATTTGATCTCGCTCACCACGAAGTTGAACGTCGCTCCGGCGTTTCAATATTTTTCTGTTTTAAGGTTTATCCTGTTAATCCTAAAATTAAGCTAATAAAAAAAAGAGTATCACAAAATGAGTATCAATGATAAACCTTTAGTGTGGCTCTCTGGTGAAATCAAGACACCACCCTTTTCACAGAATGCTCGTATTGAGGCTGGATTCTTATTGAGAAAACTACAAAAAAGAGAAATGCTTTCTCTCCCACAATCTCGCCCAATGCCCTCTATTGGACTTCGATGCCATGAATTACGAATTAATGACGAACATATCACTTGGCGAATTATCTATCGTATTGACTCTGATGCTGTTATCATACTTGACGTATTTGAGAAAAAAACGCAACGTACCCCTAAACAAGTCATTGAAACATGTCAGCGTCGGTTAACCATTTATGATAGTTCATGTTAGGAGTTTAAAAATATGGATAAAGACAAACAAGCAAAACTCGCCTCAAAAGGCTGGAAAATTGGCACGGTTAATGATTTTTTAGATTTAACGCCTGCTGAAGCTACCTATATTGAATTAAGACTCGCACTCAGTGAAAATCTTAAACAACGTCGGACACAACTCACCTCAAGCCAATTTGCACAACTACTCAACGCCAACCCTTCCCAAATTGAAAAATTAGAAACGGGAGAAGCGTCAGTATCACTTGATTTCTTAATACGATCACTGTTAACACTTGGTGCAAGCGTTAAGGAGTTAGCTGAGATTATGGTTCACTCTCAATGTAGGGTGGATTAGCGGAGCGTAATCCTTTATCAGCAAAAGTTTTTGTGAATAAGCCTGTTTCGACGCCAGGAGAAGATTTATCGGCACAAAGAAACCACAAAAACTTTTGCTGTAGGCGATTTCAAAGCCTTACTAAAACGTTACGGAGTATGGGAGAGATTAGGAGTCCACCTTCGGTTTGGACGTCCATGATTGTTATGATTCAGTACTTAGTTCTCTGGAAAGCTCGAAGATAGATGCAACGAGCAAATTCAAACAGAAAGATATCCATAATATTTAATAGCGTTTAAAATCATCTCAGTCATTATGATTGTTAAGGTAGATTCTATCGCGCCATAGCGTTCAAAACGTCTCGTGTCTGTAAAACCATGAATTTCAATATGAAAAAATCGCTCAGTTGTCCAAGCAAGTATTTTATCTAAACGAGGTTCATTCAATAACTTGGAAAAACTGTTTTCCCATTCCGATTGCAATTTCTGCCCTAACCGATAATGATTGTTTTTCCATTCTTTGCGCGTTGTGGTAGTGGAAATTTGTCCGGTTCTTTTAGCATAAGCAAAATAATGTTGACTAATTTTATTAGTATTATAGACTGTCAACAATTGAGAAATAGCCATGGCTAAGGATTTTTCCAAGACGAATTGTATTGTACTTTCCCCTTGCACGTCTTGCTTTAATTGGTTTTGAGTAATCCCCTCATGGTATGCACCGCATCTAATGAGCGTTTTTTCACATTGTCATGCTCTACATTATATTCAATACTTTGCAAAGTGCCACGAAACATCGTTATGGAACGCCCAATTTGTGAGCAACCATGGCGATGATATCTTCTAATTCTTGTTTATCCGCCGCTAATTGTTGATAAGTTAGCTTAGCCATTTTCAGGCTCCATTTTTCAGTTGATTTAAATTTTGTTAGGTATTATTGCATATTTCAAGATGGAGTGATAATTTTTTTTAAAGATTAGGCTATCAATCAGCTTGCCAGTCCAATCTTCAATCACGGTTAGTTCAGGCGGCGAAGGTTGACATGCGGAACTTTCTTTCCAGATTGAATTACTTCATACTTGAAATCAACAGGCAATAGAGCGTCGGGTGCGTCCCACGCACCATTAATCCACAGAGCCGATTGGTGCGTAGGACGCACCCTACCCTTGCTAAAGAGGATATGTTGTGGAAACTTGAAATGATTTCCCGCAAAGATCAAGATGGTCGCTTTACGGCACTGACAGGCGGTTTAGAATATACCTTTGTAGGCGTTTTCGAGACGGGTGCTGACGTAGGCGTAATCGCGGAATATCTGTTTGATGATCGCCACGATAATGCCGCCACTCCTTTTGAGGATGATTTTATGCTCGGTATGCGTTTAGCCCTCAACGATGTCCAAAGCACCGAACTGTTAGCGGGGGCTATTTTTGACTTTGACAGTAGTGCGAGTTTCTATTTCATTGAAGCCAGTCGCCGCTTGGGTGATAGCTGGAAATTGAGTTTAGAAGCCTATATTTACGCTGATATGCCAAGAGATGATCTTGCTTATGGTTTCCGCAATGAGGATTTTTTGCAGTTGGAATTAGCATGGTTTTTTTAGAAAAGCTTAACTGCCAACCCTTCCCAAATTGAAAAATTATAAACGGGAGAAGCTTGATTTATTAATACGATCACTGGGCGCAACCGTTAAGGAGTTAGCTGAGATTATGGTTCACTCTCAACTAAAACGTTACGGAGCAGGTTGCAAACCTGCGTGGCGACATAGACACTCTCAACTAAAACGTTACGGAGCAGGTTGCAAACCTGCTCCGGCAAAGGAGATGTGTCTGGACTGACATTGAGTCAATATGCATCTATTAGATAGCAATTCTATTGATAACTATTGATATATACACGTAATGAGGCTTATGTGCCAACAATTATGAATAAGGGAGGTATCAACCCTTTATCCATTCGCCTAATGAGGGCTCAGGTTACTTAAATGCTTGAATCCATTTTTTTTAATGTGGAAGGCTAACCACTTCAAGCACGGGCATCCTACTAAATACAAATCAAAATGTCAAGTTTTTGTTAGAGCCATATCAATGTTAATAGTTATCAATAGTTTTGTGTACTATATTGTTTGTATTTGCTACAATATTATACCTCCGACAAGATAAGCAGGGGCGTCCATGACTCAATGCCATATCGTGCAGGGCAACCATAAAGGATTGCCCCTACAAGAGATGTGATTTATCGTAGGGGCAATCCCTTGTGGTTGCCCTTATATTTGATCTTATCAGATAATTCTAGCCAGCGTAGCATGGGTTAAATGAATTGTAGCCAGCCTAACGCCTGGGTTAAATGTAGGGTGCGTCCTACGCACCATCTTGTCACGTATAATATTGACAGAATAAAACGTGGTCTGTCTCCTATTTTTTTATGTTTAGGGCAACCATAAAGGATTGCCCCTACATGAACCGTGATAAGTTGCCCTAAACATAATGGCATTGGTCCTGCACAAGTAATGCCCAGTTTTTTATCTTTTATTATAAATTTAAAAAAGGGTAATTAATCAGTTTATGACACAAGCTAAAGAAAGTGCAAACAATGAAGAAACAGATGAATTATATGGTATTTCAGCTAGAGCGCTTTTACGTGGTTTTAATACTTCTAAAATTTTAAAGCACAATGAAACACTTAAACAACAAGATAGGGCTTTAGATGATGAATTATTAAAAGATAAAGGCGCGATTAAAGAAGTTGAAGATTATGCCAATGCTCTTGGCAATCCAAATATTATTGACAATATTTTAATGGGTGGCATTGAAGGTTCTTGCGCCTTAAAGCACGAACTGGTGGAATTGAGCGCATTACGGCGTGCGGGTTGGGATATTTATAACACTGGCGACATAGAAATCATTGTGCAACGATTTAAACAAGCCTTTGAAATTTATCAGCCACAAAAATATATTCCATTTCATTTAGAAGCCCTAAAAGCCGAACTAGAATATGCACAAGAAAAGTTACGCGCAAAAGATATTGAAGTGGGCTTGGGGATGATTGCAAAAGCCTTGTATCATTTAGATGTGGAGGAAAAAAGCCTTGATAGAGGATTGACGGAAAAGTTAGACAAAACAATAATAGAATTGGATGCTTTAAATATTAATTATCCATCCGGTGAGTCCATTCCCGAGGAGTTGGAAAATGCGTTATAGGTATAAACCCGTATTTGATGGTAGTGAATTGATTGCATTTGCGTATTGGAACGGTGACTGTGTACAACATTACTACATTAAGCCATTTTTTTGTGTCTCTGAATTGCCTCATGCACCAAAGCCCTCAGAGAAACAAGTTGTCATTAAAAGCTTAGACGAAATAACTGAAAAGGATTATCCACAAGAGGTACAAGCTCAGTTGAAGCAATGGCACTTGGGTGAAGAAGCTTTTACTGATGATTTACCGGTGTTAAAACCGGGTATAAAACTTGAGCAATTGCGAGAGTTTCGCAATTGGTTTCGCCGCAAAGCACAATCCTTGTAGTTATGGTTTTTGGGATACATTTGATTTAAGTACTGAAGCTCCAGTTTGCAATTCTGTCATGTCGATAGTTTTCAGAGCTGATCTCAAACGTTACGGAGCAGGTTGCAAACCTGCTCCGGCAAAAATGCCTACATTTATGCTGATATGCCAAGAGATGATCTGGCTTATGGTTTCCGCAATGAGGATTTTTTGCAGTTGGAATTAGCATGGTTTTTTTAGAAAACGTTACGGAGCAGGTTGCAAACCTGCTCCGGCAAAAATAGCAACGCAGTAACTTCGCTGCAACGTTCAACGGACGGGGTTGCAAATCCCGTCCGGCACAGTAAGCGCGTCCAGCGCACCTTTTATTTATGGTGTATGGATTGATGGTGCGTAGGACGCACCCTACGCTTGCTAGATGATATTATGGTTTTGTAGGGGCAATCCTTTATGGTTGCCTACGACCAACATTTTAGAATAAAGTTGAGTTTGTGGTGGCACTAATAAGATTTCTCCTCTCGTCGAAATGACAATGACAAAAAATATTGGCATACGAATCCCATCCATATTGATATTTTAGAATAAAGTTGAGTTTGTGGTGGCACTAATAAGATTTCTCCTCTCGTCGAAATGACAATGACAAAAAATATTGGCATACGAATCCCATCCATATTGATATCATTAATCAGAAAATTTGGATTCAATATGATGAAACAGGCATTGCCACCGATTTGCTAAAAGCCGGGATACCGGAAAAACAGATTGTGCTAGGCTTTAAGCATCCGAGGATGCGACCACACACGGCTTTTGCGGCGGCGTGAAAAGCAGAACATTTTAAGGTTGCGCTGTTTTTGTTGACTGGTGTGATATGATGATAAATACAGATTTTCAGCTAAATAAAGTCAAAAAAAAAATGGGACGGCTAGGAGAACAAAGACATGACTGTGACATATGAACAGGGTGAACAAACCAAGCAGTTTTTTTTAGCGAATGTTAATCAGCTTTTTGATGACATCAAAAACTGGTTAGCTGACAAAGAACTGCACATAGAACAACGAAAAGTTCAAATTAACGAAGAATCAACGGGTTTTTATACTGCCCCGACACTTGTGATTAGTGCCGCACAGGAGAAACTGGCTGAGATTAAGCCTTATGGTGCCTGTATTATTGAAGCTAAAGGGCGAATTGATGTCGAAGGCTTGTTTAGGATAGAAAACCTCGGGTATTTTGTAAACGGTGGCCCTCATCTTAGTGCGGACAGACAACTGTATAAAGAAATTGATGCATATGGCTGGTATTGGGTGGCTAATACCCGTGAGCCTAAAGCCGGTGCCATGAACAAAGAACTGTTACTCAAACTTATAAAATCGGTGAGCCACTATGAGTTCCAATCCGCTTGATCCCATCTGGAAGGCCCATCAAATCTCCACAGATTGTTTTGAGATTGCACAAGAAGTCATTAAACAACAAAAAGCTAATTTGTTTACCGATTCTGATTGGATCACGGCACCCAACGCACCACAAGACATTGCCCAAGCAATAAAAGAATCTAATGATTTATTTGTGCTCGATTTATGGGCAACGTTTGAACGCTTTGTCATCACCTATTTACAAGACAAGATGACTGTACTGCAACAACACATTGTTCCCATAACCTTGGCATCCCCCGTCTATGAACACGTAAAAAAGGAGGTAGAATATTGGAAACAAGATGATATTCTCAATTTACTAAAAAAAATCTCGTCAATCGACAAAAAACCTTATTGGACAGGCGAGAACCGTTCTTAGGTATCGAAATTGGATAGGGCATGGCAAAGACACCAATAAAGTGCCTTCAGTCAGTGCTGTGTCAACATCTTATGCTTATCAAATTTTGAATGAAATCGTCGAAATTTTGTTATTAAACTGACCAATTAAATAAGAACAACAAATCATTACAGTAATTGCTTTGGTTCATGGGTTAAAAGCGAGGCATATCGTGAATGGAATCGACGGGTCAATGCCATTAAGCCTGTCCCGACGCAAGGAGGGATCAAGACCATGTAGGGTGGATTAAGCTCATGTAGGGGCAATCCCTTGTGGTTGCCCGCGACTCCACCAAAACTTATATATTAATCAGGTGGATACGCTCCGCTTAATCCACCCTACATGTATGGTTTTTGGCTTAGATCCCTCCTAACGTCGGGACAGGCTTAATGGCATTGAATCGACGGGTGGAATTTTCAAATGTTTATCCACAAGTGTACAAACTCGTAGGTTTTCGTTCGTGTGCGAACTCCAACATTCAAAGATAAGCAGATCATTTTAAGGTTGCGCGGTTTTTGTTGACTGGTGTGATATGATAAATACAGATTTTCAAATTAGATGAAGCAAAATCTGTCTTGCCTGCTGAGATTGTGGATAGGCGATTATCACCTCACAGCCGGACGGGCTTTGCAACCCGTTCAAAACGTTTTCATATCTGATCTAAAACGTTACGGAGCGTCCAAGATAAATCTTGGACTCCTAAATCCTGCGCGATATGGGAGAGATTAGGAGTCCAAAATTTATTTTGGATGTCCATGATTGTTATGATTCAGTACTTAGCTTTCTGGAAAGCTCTCAGATAGATGCAACGAGCAAATTCAAACAGAAAACTATCCAGATAGCAATTCTATTGACAACTATTGACATGACCACGTCGCCGCAGACAATTCAACAGTGTGAATAAGGGAACTATCAGCCCTTTATCCACTCGCCCCCCGGCGTAGCCGGTCGGCTTATGGTTACTTTGAACAATGCACTTGAGTTCTCAGGTTTCAATGAACCTTCGCCCGTTTTTTTTAATGTGGAAGGCTAACCACCTCAAGTGCGCCTATTAAACTAAATTATAAAAATAATGTCAAGTTTTTTTTGGCATGTTCTTATGTTACCTCAAACATCTGTAGTCATGGTATGATATACATATAGATGTAATATTAATATGTCAATAGTTATCAATACTTTTTTAGACTATATCTTCTTTGCCATAATCATTTAAATCAAAATCGTATTCATATTCAAAGAATATTTTTTGACGTTCTTGTGTGGGGGTGAATGATTTCACTGTCATTGGAGACAAGTCATGCCAAAACATTTGGAAAAGTCCTGTCACATAATCAAATTGTGCCTCATTGCTTTTATCCTCGTATTGCATGTTTTTAAGCATAGAGGAAAAATCTAAGCGTGTCGGGCTCAGTGGTTGTAATTTTTTCTTAGTTTCTAACACTTGGGCATAAGTCGTGAGCAATTCTGAATAGCTTTTTGAGCATTTAGATAACAGTTCATCTGGACGCTGTTCTATCAGCGTTTTCAGTTCTTGTTTTTGGAGTTTGTCTGCAAACAAATTGAGCAAAATATTTTCATAAGCTTCTGTACTATCAGAAAGTTTAAACATCGCTCGCATTGCCACAATAAACAAGAAAGCTACATCACCTTCACATAACTCATCAAGGATTTGTGCGTGAGATATCCAGTTTCTGGCACATTTGATAGCCCAGCCAAAGGTTTTTTTGCGTTTTAAAACACTTTCATCGGGGATATCCGCCTTTTTCAAATTATTGGGACTAAAATCATCTTCCCATTCATGCGACAAGGTTCTGACGAATAATTTGTAGAGCGATTTGGCATCTAAAGGTTCTCGTCGTGGTAATAATTTTCGCAAAGTTTCCAAGTAATCGTGCATATTTTGCACGGTCACTTCTTTCACCGCTTGACCATTTTCCTTTTTGCAAAACTGACCAAATAGTATATTGGCAGAAGTCAGGTGCTTTTGAATGTGTTGACATCCCCCGTCTTAGCACCGAATAAGCGTTATTGGTTGATAACCGGCTACTTTTTTTAAGGCTTGTTCTGCTACCTTGTAACTTTCTTCATCTTGGGGTTCATGCCCATAAATGTTTAAAATATCGGACAAAAGGCCATTTTCATCCGCGTCTCCCACCTCTAAATCAACGTCTAAAATAATGTAATCTACTTGAAATAGATTTTCAGGATTGTGAATGAACTGCAAAGCATCCGAAAATGTTAATTCTACCAAAATACCGTAGTCTTTGAGAAATTATTTCAGTTCCACGCTATCATTGGGAATTTGAGTGTTGTCCAGAAATTATCCAAATACACTCAGCGTGAAAGATTGTTTAACGTCACCTTCAAAATCTTCAATCCATAAAAACTGGCTCATCTTGTTCCTCCATTAATAATTGGGTGGGAATAGAAAATTCGGCAACATAGTTGTCTTGAAAAGATGGTTTAGGAAAATCACCGCCTAATTTTTTCGCAATGAGACTGAGGAATGTATGTCCTCTACCATTCCCTTTATCTAATCTCCGTTCTTCTCGCAAGCTAGGATTTTTACACACGAAACGATAAACCTTGTTATCACAATACCAATGTAATTGCACCGGAGTTCGTACCGCTGATGCATAATATTTAATAGCGTTCAAAATCATCTCAGTCATTATGATTGTCAAGGTAGATTCTGTCGCACCATAGCGTTCAAAACGTCTTGTGTTTGTAAAACCATGAATTTCAACAGGGAAAAATCGCTCAGTTGTCCAAGCAATGATTTTATCTAAATTAGGTTCATTCAATAACTTGGAAAAACGGTTTTCCCATTCAGATTGCAATTTCTGCCCTAACCGATAATGATTGTTTTTCCATTCTTTGCGCGTTGTTGTAGTGGAAATTTGTCCGGTTCTTTTAGCATAAGCAAAATAATGTTGACTAATTTTATTGGTATTATAGATTGTCAACAATTGAGAAATCGCCATGGCTAAAGATTTTTCCAAGACGAATAGTATGGTACTTTTCCCTTGCACGTCTTGCTTTAATTGGTTGCGTAGCCTTTGTTCACTGATGGAAATGATACTTAAAGTATTGAGTAATCCCCTCATGGTATGCACCGCATCTAAAGAGCGTTTTTTCACATTGTCATGCTCTACATTATATTCAATACTTTGCAAAGTGCCACGAAACGAAGTGGCGGAACGCCCAATTTGTGAGCAACCATGGCGATGATATCTTCTAATTCTTGTTTATCCGCAGCTAATTGTTGATAAGTTAGCTTAGCCATTTTCATGCTCCATTTTTCAGTTGATTTAAATTGTATTATTGCATATTTCAAGATGGAGTGACAATTTTGGATCAATGCCATATCGTGCCGCCTCAAATTTAGACCTACGGGGAGACCAATACCCATGACTTTGTAAACTCAACGAAAAATTAACCTGCGCCCCCCGCAGCGCGGCAATGCCAGTATGATAAACCCCCCCAAATCAGACCTGCCAGGTATCCAAAACCTGGCAGGTCGTTGTAAACTCAAGGAAAAATTAACAACGCTGACTTAAGGGATTTACACCTGTCAGGTTTGTCGGCACGATATGGCATTGAAGCGTAGGGTGCGTCCCACGCACCGTGCTAATCAATGCCAACAGGGATTAAGCCCCCAAATCAGACCTGCCAGGTATCCAAAACCTGGCAGGTCTGATTTGGGGGGGCTTAACTTAATGGCATTGAGTCCGAGGTAGGGACTTGTCCCTTAAGTCGTCCAAAAGAAATTTGGGACGACTAAGCTACTTCCGCCAATACCAACAAAACTTGCCACCGCGTATCGGTTTCTGGATTTTCAGGATAATGGAAAAATTGGCAATTTTCGCAGTGCATGAGATGTCAGCGCTTTAGGTTCTAATAAATCAACACTTCTAGCAGCGCGAATACCGAATCCATAATCTAACATAAGAGCCATAAATCTGTGTCCGGCTTTCCCTCGCGTAATACCTTCATGAAGGACATGCAGGAGTCTTAGCGCAATGAGTTGTTGAATTTTAGCAAACAAGGTATTTTCATTCTTAATTTCGACTAAAAACGCATTTTTTCGCTTCTCATCTACGCAAAAACAACGTATTTTTTCCAGAATATGTTTAACTTCATCAGATTCGCCAAAAACATCTTGCTGCATATCTCTTAGTTTCCCCTCAGCCATTTCAGAGGCAGCGGCATTAATACTGCTGATTGATACTTTTTTCTCATCTTTCATCGTTGAGCGAGCTATTGCTTGAGAGAAAATATAAAGTGCATCGCGTGGCACGCCGGCGGCTACCCAGACAAGCCTATCAAGTACACTTTTGCCACACAAATAACTAATATCAGGCAACGCACAATAAATAGCGTATGCGTCTAATATGCTTTTGATGTGGTTTTTCGATTTTTCAGGCATCGTCAAATTGTAGTCTAGTTTTATTTCTTGAGCATTGTATGGTTTTTCCAAACCTTGACGTGAAAATTGTTCATAAGTTTTAACAAACTGCTCAATGCAGGATATTTTCAAAAAGGTGCGATTATCGCGGCAAATCGCATATAAATGGCTCAATAATACGGGCTGTCGTTCCTGTTTAATGAGATGCACATCATCGAGGAAAATGAAGATACTGCCGTAGTTTTCCGCAATAAGTGCCAACGCCTTTCTGATTTTGGGACGAAGGCGATTCAATTGATTTTCGACAATATTATCGTCAGTTTCGTCCGCAAGTGATTCCAATTTTAGTCGCGCCTTGTTCAAATCAGCCGAGGCAATATTGTATTTCTGAAATTGTTCGACAACTTCCATTAAAACATCGGTGACAATATGAATATCTTCACGATCATTGTAAGTTTGCATGGCAACCCACGCATAAGGTTTCTTTTCCTGCCGAAGACTGTGCATAAAAAACGCGAGTAGGCTTGATTTACCAGCACCACGACGACCATAAACAATGTGATTGCCATGACTTTTAATTTGTTCTTCTGCACCGAAAGTAGTGTATCTGGAAAAAAAATCATCTTCAAAGCTATGTTGCGTCACCGTCAAACTTTCAGACAATACTGTCCTAAGCAGTTGCACCTCCGATAGAAGCAAACGTTCACTTGGATATTTTGGTCTTTTTTTGATGGTTGTGTGTTGCTGATATGGATTTTCTTCAGGAATACTTTCCAAGGTTTGATTTAATATCCTGAAAAACCGATTAGTCGGGTTTGCCAAATATAACAAAAGATAGTTGGTATGTTCCCTTATATCGAAATCGACATTCGATAGCCGTGACTGTCGTTTGAAGGCTTCCATGACTTCAAGCATATCGTTTTCGTTTTTTGATGCGTTTGGCAAAATCATAAAGAAATTCCCCTATTCATTAAAAATGTACGCACATCAGCGATAAAGTCGGTGACAATTTTTTCGGCTTCATCTTGTGTCAGTGTTAAATCACTTTCAGATGCAGAGTGATCGTAGTCAGCAAGGTTTCTATCTTCCCTTATATCAACAAGGCGGCGCTTGTATGTTGAGTTGTTAGGTAAATCGTCTGGCATATCATAAATCTTTTTATGATCACTGACATCTGTGCTGTATTCACCGCTGTAATGGAGTTGGAGAGCACGGCGTACATTATAAGCTCCGTAGTATAATCGAGAAATACGTTGTCGCCAATATTGGCTTGGTGTCTGTTTTGCAAAATTAAAGTGTTCAAGCCCTAAGTCAAAGAGTGCCTTGACATTTTTATCTATCTCATCTTGAATCGCATCACAGGCTTTCTGATCTAGAAGATGTCGAATATTTTCCAACATTTTCCGTGTGTTTGACGAGGCAGGTAAAATGTGCGGTGATTTTAATTTCATTGGCAATTCCAATGTTAACTCAAACTTAACCGATCTTTGCTCGGAATAAACACCGGTAAAGGTATTTGTTTAAACGGTACCGCCGATAACTTCGATTTAAACGATCTTTGTAGTTATAGTTTTTTTATCGTTGAGGACGGGGTTGCAAACCCCGTCTGGCGAAGCGAAATGGGTTTAGTTGGCAACCCCGACTTCATCAATTTTGAAACGGCGCGGGCAAGTGCCATGAATTTTGAGCTTTTCCTCTGGAAAAATATTCCTAAAATCACTCAGATTGGAGATAGAAAGATTTTTCTTGAGGTGTATTTGAATCTCAGTCAACAGACTGGTGCCGCGCACTTTTCGACACCTTAATGCCAGATAGGCGCGACTGCCTTTGCCAAATTCTTTGTCAAACATTTTCAATAGGCTGTTTCGTTTGACATATTTGCCGACATTGTCTTTCACATACTGGCTAAAGCGTGTTTCTGAGAACTTTTTGACCAGTCGATTGGATAATGCAAAGTAGTCGTTATCGGATAAGCCTGAGCAGCTACCATGTTTGTACCATTCATGGCGTTGCAAACATGAAACGCTGCCTGGCATGAACTTGCTCAAGCGTTCCCTTTCTTCGTCTGATAAATTTAGTCGTGGTGTGTTACACCATTGCCGATTTTTGTCCTTTTTAACGATGTGTTTGGGGACATGGCAATACCCATACTGGTGATGTTTATCGCCTTTGACATTGGGCCAAAGTCCATGCAAAACAAAGTTGTAAGCACTAAATTGCTTGTCATTTTGAGATTGACACTCAGGTTTTCGCTGCATTGATTCACAAAATGCCGCTTGCCAGCTTAAGGCAAGAGTGTAGTAATCAAATTGGCCGGCTTTTTTGCTAATGGTGTCAGCCTGCAACGCTAGGGGCAGACTTATCTGACATAAGAGCAAAATGGCGGCGGTTGATTTTTTCATGTTGACAATTCCCTTGGTTTTTGAAATTGGTTTGTTAAACAATTAGATTGCTGATCTCTAACGCAGCCTGACTGGATTTGCAACCCAGTCCGAAACGTT
>JBDLJY010000030.1:0-30839 GCA_039714115.1 Pseudomonadota bacterium
TGGGATAATTTTCGCCATTTTAGAGTGGAAACGCTTGTGGTGGTAAGTACAACTAATGCTTAACAACGAATAAAACAAACGGCTAAAGCCCTTTGTTGAGGTTTTATTCGTACCAGTCAGGGCAACCATAAAGGATTGCCCCTACGGTAATCATGGGCTTGTAGGGGCAATCCCTTGTGGTTGCCCTTGGTATATTATTATTTGCGAGTTGCCTTATAATCGGTTTTGACTTCTCCCTGCCGTTTGATTAATCCCTGTAGTTCCGATTTGATTTAATCCGTTTATTCCGCTAATCCGTTGTACTCAGCCTAATGGGTGCGTAGGACGCACCCTACACTCGCTAATAGATGTCCAAGATAAATCTGGCCGACTCCTTTATAAGGATCTATCAAAACCAATCCCCAATTAAAATAAACGGTGCCCAATACCTCGCAATTAAAGAGGACGTTTTCTCACTCCCATCTCTGGGAACGATGCCCACCCTTGACTCTTTCAAACTCATAATTTCCCGCTGCGCCCCTTGTAAGGCAAGAACTCTTGATTGCCCCGCCTTAAGTCGCTCATAAAACACCTCCATCAATTTAGAAGTGAAACGTTCATCAACCCGCCATAAAGTCGCCAGTACACTTCTGGCACCCGATTTGAATGCCACACCCGCAAGCCCTAATGCCGCTTGCTCATCTCCTTTAGCAGTCTCACAGGCACCTAAAGTCAATAATTCTATTGGAGAATGACGCAACTCACCAACACTAAAAATATCTTCAAGACGATCCATTGTCAACCTATCGTTATGGTCCAATTTAGTATTATAAGTGAGCAAGAAAGTGTCTTGGTGTTCTTTACCAAAAGTCGCATGAGTGTGTAAATGCATAATCGTGTTGGACGGTATATTATGCATCTCCTGTTTCAAACGACTAATCAAAAACTCCTCATCTTGTATCACTCTGCTGCGATCTGGGTAAAGCCTTTGTATAGCCCTCAAAGCTTCTTGAGTTTTAGAGAGTCGAGGAAAGCGTACATCCTTAGATAAAGAGACTTCATGAGACATACCAGCAAGGAGAATCCGAGGATTTTTCCTAAGCGGAGTACCCACCGATTTTGTCAAGCTTAGCCCCGGAATCGTCACAACGGCATAATCTTTCTCAACAACAAACTCTTTACCATCAAATAGCGCCACCAAAGGAATAGTACGCAAGATACCATCTGGCACAAAAACTAATATTTCTATGTTTTTCAACTGATTTTCTATCGGCTTCATGAGTAACTGATAGAGCACTTCTCCACCCTGCTTACTAGATTTACCGGGCGGATTTTCACGCTGAGGGTTTTCCAGTGCTTGGCGAAACGCCTCCACCTTTTCCTTAAATATCTCAATGTCCTCACTGACAGAACGCCACGCATCAGACGGCTTGATCCACCTTATCTTTTTATTAGGCGAGAACAGTAACAATTCGACAGAGCGAGTTAAAATGCCAGCCGCCTTCGGGAATAAAATCGGATAAAAAACCGCAGTATTATCACCTAAATGATTTTCCACCCGATCATAATTTCCGCTCACGAGACACTCATCTTGGAAATAATTTTCCAACTCAGCCTGTTTAAGAAGTTCCACCGTCTCAACAACATCTTTAAGAAGCCCTTGTCGAATCTCCTTATCATATCGCGTGAGCAAAATATCGACAAGTCCATAATAAACTTGCTGGTACACCGTTTGAGAAGGCTTAGCCCCCATTTTTCGCAACATTTCCAAAGCTTGTTTAGCCTGCTGATAAGCATAACTCGCTAGTTCCCAGTTTTCCTGAGACTTAAAAATTTTCCCTAACTGCCACTGCAAACGGTACAAAATCTCCAACACAAAATTATCAGTGTGCAGACTTTTAGCTTGCGTAAAAAATATCGCCTGTCGGAGCCGCTTGATAGCAGTTTCTGGCATAACTGAGGAAAAAAGGGGACTCTCAATAAGCTGTTGATCAACATTCTGACAACCCTGAGAATAAACCGTATCAATCAACGCCTTTATCTCGGCAGCCTCATCGGCAATGGCGCTTGAAGTGCTTAAAAGCACAGTTAATAATAACAGTAATGACTGTCGCATTTTTTTATATCCTCTTGGTATCGGAGATTTCGCAAAGGGCAACCACAAGGGATTGCCCCTAGGAGTCTGTCGGATTAATCACTAAGAGCAAAAAGTCAAAGTCAAAACCAGACCTGGCAGGCTGATCATAACAAAACCTGCCAGGTCAAAACCAAAGTCAAAAACATACCTGCTTACGCTTTTGACCTGCCAGGTTTGGTTTTTAACCTGGCAGGTCTTGTTTTGACTTTGATTAATCCGACATGCTGCTAGCAATATTGATCATTTTGCCTCAAATTTAGGCAAAGTTCTCAAGCCAACCTGAGCCAATAATCTATCCAAATCAGCCCGAGTTGACCAAAAAACCTTATGCTCTTGCATAAAAATTTCCGCCTCTTCAGTAAAACCATTATGTGCAAAAAACCACACGCGAACAAAGTCAGGGTTTCTCTCTTTTTTGACAATTTCCGCTTTATTAAGTAATTTTTTCACAAGCGAAATACCCACGGTTCGATCCCTCCACCATTTACTTTCTGCCACCCAATGTTCAATACCGGCGGCACCGTGAAGATCAATTTCCATATCTTTCCCGATGCCCAATTTTTCTCTGAGCCTTAGATAGGTAAATTTAGGCACTTTGATATCGCTATCCTGATGAAAATATTGACCCGGCAAATTTTGCCGTTGCCCGTTGATCAGTATTTGCGCCATATAAACTTCAGCCAAATAACCCAGAAGTTCTGAAAATTTCCGTTTGATATGATCGTATTTTTGCCGTAAATCGTCTCGAACTTGGTCCTCATCTTGCCCTTGGACCTCGATCCGTCCCCAAACCTTCAAAAATTCTAATAAAATCGGATCCTTCACCTTTTTAAACCAGCGACCCAGTTCCATATATTGAAGCAGATCACCACGAGACAGTTTGATCAGCACATCTTGGATTTTCTCAAGGCTCACCCGTTTTCCTTCATTTTCTTGTAATGCTTGTTGAATCCGTTCCAAATTTAACTGCTCGCCTTCTTCCAGTGCGGAAAGGTATAATATCCATTTAGTAATGCCATAATCGTTGATACGTTCAATCCAGCGACTCACTTGATCATTCAATTCAGCCCAGATGAATCCTGATGAGAGATCGACAGCTAAAATATTATTGAGATTTTCTTCTGAAGAAAGGGCTTGGCCTTGTTTCGCCGCTTGTTTGACAATCGCGGTTATATAAAATGGGTTTCCACCACAACGTTCTGCCACAATGGGGGCTATTTCTTCTGAAAGGGTTGCTTTATGATATTTTGCCGCTCGGCGTGTGAGTTCGGTACCCCAATAGCCCGTCAATGGTTCAATCGGATCACTTTCAAAACGTCCGAAGAGTGAGCCACGCCCTAAAATCTCTCTGGCTAGAATGCTCATCGCAGAGCCGGTCACAAAGTGGGGGCAAGTGGGCGATTCGACGGCTTCTTGCATATAGCCAACGATGTCAAAATCGTATTGTGGTAAGCGCGTGTTTTGAAATTCGTCCAGAAATACGACTATGGTGCTGTCATCATAATCCGAAACATGACGTGGATGAGACAAGGCTTCCTGTTCTGGAATGGTCACCTCTTGAGCAATCAGGCTTTCCAGAAATTTAAAGGCGTGTCTAAATCCCCTAGTCAGCAGCAATTGATTCTGCTGAATAATGAGTTTTAACTGCGGTTGTTTAACCTCTTTGGGCGATAAAATTTGGGGTTCACGTAAACGAAATGCGACATACCAGCGAATGAAATTTTCTACATATTTAATCGCAAAATCCCAACGATTTTCAAAGGTATCCGGAAAACTATAATAGACTGGTACGACCGCGTTTGGATCTTCATGGTCTTGCTCAAAAAATAGTCGATTCACAACTCGTTTAAAAATTTCCGTTTTACCCATCCGCCGCTGTCCTAATAGTACCGTGGAACCGGTCCGACGAGTTTTCGCATTGAGCGCCGCATGATAGAAATAGTCAAGAAATTCTTGACGGTCCGTATAAACTTCTTCGGAGACTAAAGGCTTGATAGCCCAGTTGGGAATGTGTTGAGTCATTGATGTTTAACCTATAAAGGATAAAAAGAAAATTCACACTGTCACAGATTCGGCAGCTTTTCTCACGCAGAGCGTATTCAGGATGAAAATCCATGCTAGTTATTATATGTTAATATATTAGCTCATCAACAAGCAAATATCGTCCCAGATAAATCTGGCCGACTCCAAAATTATGAGATATATATGTGTGTGGCAAAATCAAGTTAAGCAAGCAGCATTAGGCATTCGCCGACGTGTTTTTGAACATACCATTAAAAATCAAGGTGGTTTAAGTCAAGCTTGTTCATCGGCGAGATTGCGTTGCTTAACTTAATGGCATTTTTATCATTTTGCCTCAAATTTAGGCAAAGTTCTCAAGCCAACCTGAGCCAATAATCTATCCAAATCAGCCCGAGTTGACCAAAAAACCTTATGCTCTTGCATAAAAATTTCCGCCTCTTCAGTAAAACCATTATGTGCAAAAAACCACACGCGAACAAAGTCAGGGTTTCTCTCTTTTTTGACAATTTCCGCTTTATTAAGTAATTTTTTCACAAGCGAAATACCCACGGTTCGATCCCTCCACCATTTACTTTCTGCCACCCAATGTTCAATACCGGCGGCACCGTGAAGATCAATTTCCATATCTTTCCCGATGCCCAATTTTTCTCTGAGCCTTAGATAGGTAAATTTAGGCACTTTGATATCGCTATCCTGATGAAAATATTGACCCGGCAAATTTTGCCGTTGCCCGTTGATCAGTATTTGCGCCATATAAACTTCAGCCAAATAACCCAGAAGTTCTGAAAATTTCCGTTTGATATGATCGTATTTTTGCCGTAAATCGTCTCGAACTTGGTCCTCATCTTGCCCTTGGACCTCGATCCGTCCCCAAACCTTCAAAAATTCTAATAAAATCGGATCCTTCACCTTTTTAAACCAGCGACCCAGTTCCATATATTGAAGCAGATCACCACGAGACAGTTTGATCAGCACATCTTGGATTTTCTCAAGGCTCACCCGTTTTCCTTCATTTTCTTGTAATGCTTGTTGAATCCGTTCCAAATTTAACTGCTCGCCTTCTTCCAGTGCGGAAAGGTATAATATCCATTTAGTAATGCCATAATCGTTGATACGTTCAATCCAGCGACTCACTTGATCATTCAATTCAGCCCAGATGAATCCTGATGAGAGATCGACAGCTAAAATATTATTGAGATTTTCTTCTGAAGAAAGGGCTTGGCCTTGTTTCGCCGCTTGTTTGACAATCGCGGTTATATAAAATGGGTTTCCACCACAACGTTCTGCCACAATGGGGGCTATTTCTTCTGAAAGGGTTGCTTTATGATATTTTGCCGCTCGGCGTGTGAGTTCGGTACCCCAATAGCCCGTCAATGGTTCAATCGGATCACTTTCAAAACGTCCGAAGAGTGAGCCACGCCCTAAAATCTCTCTGGCTAGAATGCTCATCGCAGAGCCGGTCACAAAGTGGGGGCAAGTGGGCGATTCGACGGCTTCTTGCATATAGCCAACGATGTCAAAATCGTATTGTGGTAAGCGCGTGTTTTGAAATTCGTCCAAAAAGACGACTATGGTGCTGTCGTCATAATCCGAAACCCGACGTGGTAGCCAGAGTGCCCTTTCTTCAGGAATGGTCACGTCTTTTTCAAGAATCTCCTCACTAAGTCCTATCGTCGCTTTAAATGTCTTACTAAAAAGACGATTTTCACGAATAGTTTTTATTAATTTCTGACGTTTAAAAGTCTCAGCCGATAAGACTTCAGTATCACGCAAGCGAAACGCCACATACCAGCGCATGAAATTTTCCACATATTTTAGCGCAAAATCCCACCGATCTTTAAAGCTATCAGGAAAACTAAAATAAACAGGTACAACCGCCTCCGGATCCTGATAATCCTGTTCAAAAAACAATCGGTTCACCACTCGCTTAAAAATTTCGGTTTTGCCCATTCGGCGTTGCCCCAGCAAAACCGTAGAACCGCTTCGGCGTGTTCGTGCTTTGAGCGCCGCCTGATAGAAATAGTCGATAAATTCTTGACGATCTGTATAAACTTCTTCGGAAACTAAAGGCTTGATAGCCCAATTGGGAATGTGTTGAGTCATTGATGTTTAACCTATAAAAATTAATTTTGCATCAATCATACCAATAGACGAAGGCTAAAGCAATCGCTAATAACGCTTTTGCAGGACGCTCCGCGTCCGGGCAGACATGATCGTAGCGAAGCTCCGTTACTGCGTCTCCCACGCTCCGCGCACTCTCTTATACATAAGTTTTTAAATAATTGATTTAATTGCTTTAATCATTAAACGCGCCAAAGGGCAACCACAAGGGATTGCCCCTACAAACCGTCGGATTCTGTAGGGGCAATCCTTTATGGTTGCCCTTGTGTATAAGAGAGTGCGCTCCGCGTGGGAACGAGAACAAATCCTCTTAGTAGTTGCCCATAAATAACTTTTACAAATTGTGGTATAGGGATTCCCAAACCACAATTTGTTATATTTATAGGTTATAAGTATTCATAACCATCTGTTCTTTGGATTAATTGACAATATTTATAACCAATCCCAGAAACCTTTTCCTTACCAATCCCAATATCAAAACTTCCGCGGGCTCTAACGACGACACGCCCAATGTATGTGCCGATCCTTTTCCCTTTCGTCACGATGGCTTTTACAATGTCTCCGGTTTGAAAGCCTTTAACTCGCTTGTGTTTTTTAGGGCTTGTTCTAGGAAATCCATATTGGTTCATGCTACATTTTTGCCTTGAACCACGTCCCTTGGCAGTGATAATTAAAGGCGTTATTGCTTGTGGAATAACAACGTGGCTGCCACTTTCACCGACGCAAGCAGCATCAATCCAATGGTCTTTTGGATACTCTTGCTTAATACGGTTGAATTTAGTTCTCCCTCCACTTGAGAAAGTGGTTGGTAAACCAAAGCTTTTTAAGGCGTTGCCAATTGCGTAGCGGGTTGCATTGACTGCAGCCGCATCTTTTAAAGATACCTTCGCTTGCGCTTGGATTTTCTTCAAGCGTTTAGGTTTACGCTTTAGAAAATCTTTAACGTCCCGGGTACCCTTTTCTTGGTTGCATGGTGTGCAAGCTAAAGTCAGGTTAGACACTCTGTCTGAACCACCTTTGCTACGAGCAACGATATGCTCAATTTCAAGCGGTATGTTTTTAGCATCACAATAAGCACATTTGCGACCCCATTTTTCTAGTAAATACTCACGCAATTCATAGCCGGCGAGTTCGCCTTGTTGATATTCGACACCCGATATTTCGGGGTTTTGCATTTTCTGAGTATCAAACCTAACGGTCTCGACTGCTATTTGAGTAAGCGGTGCCAGTCGTGAGAGTTTAAACATCCAATTCTTAATGTTATTGACTCGTGACAGCAATGATGGTGGGAGCCACCCTTTTGGCCGTCGTCGGTTCAAAAATCGTGCCGGTCGATAACGAGTCTTTCTATTTCGGCGTGAGCTGCGTATAGCCCGTCTTGACTTAAGGGCTTTTTTGATTTGAAGCCCGCGATGACTTAAATTACCTGCCCAAATAACCTCTGAGCCGCGATTAAAATGCCCAACCAAAGCGATGCCGGTTGTGCGGCTGCCTGGGTCAAATTTTACCTCGATAGGCTGTAAATCACCACCGACACGGTACTTCATAATGATCGTGAAAGGGTAGCGTCGGTAAACTGCGGCTCCCCCCCTTTTTTAATAATTTGCGTGCTCTTGCTGGGTGACAAGGCATCAATGGTTGTTTGTTGTGGTCTAAAACGAATACTCTTTGCATACAGTTGTTACCTAACTCAGCTTGCGCTGGAAATGGTCTCCTAGCTAATGTTATGAAACGGTTTTAAATGAGAGCCACACTAGCCTTTCCACCAGACTTGTTTAATAACTCTCCGCAGGGTCTCGGACTGGATTCGCCAATCACATTTCGTAGGGGCAATCCCTTGTGGTTGCCCTATATTTTCGTTCCTAACGTAGTCCCGAAGGACTAAAGCGGGTAGCTTTAAAATAACCTATTTGACTAGGTTATTTATGGACAGCTACTTAGTATCGGAGTCCAAGATTTATCTTGGGGGCCACAAATCCACATAAAATTCAAAATGAAAACCCTCATCCTGTAAATCATGATCACCCTCAAACTGACTGATATTTCTGAGAGCCTTCGCCCAATAGAATTGCGTGTGGACATTTTTCAAAGGTGACCAACGCATCCCAATACCAACGCTAGATATATCCTTCGGCTCGGGCGTTGAACGGTCTTTATTATCACCTCTACCATAATCAACAAAAGGGACAAGATGTATTTTACCCTCATCCGGATCATCGAAACTCAGATGACCGATAGGAATATGCCATTCCAGAGAAGCGGAAATACCACTGTCTCGTATCAATTGACTCTCCCGATAACCACGGACAGAAGCGTGCCCGCCAATAGAAAACTTCTCTAGCGATAACAACTCATTATTAGCCAATTGAATATTAGTACGGAACAACAAACGACTCTCCCATAAACGCGGAAAACTCGATCTCATCCACGACAACTGCTTAAAGCTGCCAAACCACTGAAATTGACCCAACCACGTCCGAAAGTGATTATCGACGAGAGATTTCTCAATCGTCGTAGAGCCTAAAGCCTCGGTACCGAAACTAAAAGTATTATAAAACGCAAAAACATTATACTGACCACGACTAAGCCATTCTGAAGAAAAGCGTATGACACCATATTCCATTTCCCCATCAATAGAACCCCGTGAAAATGAAAAGGGAGCATCTTCTAAGAAAGTTGTATTACTGCGCCGTTCCAATTTCAAAGCCAGCGCAAATTCCTGATAGCCGTGGGACGGATAACTTTTATAAAAAGGCTGACGCAAAGAAACCGACCATCTTTCAGAATCGCTTTTCACATCAAGCTCATTAAAAGGCTCAGTCACCACTTCAGAATCGCTTTTGTCAAAATCCAACGACAATGTCGAATCATATTTCATCAACGGCAACGGGACACTATAATTAAACGCATAATCGTTTAACCCCTCCGTCAAACCATAGCGAAAATAAAGAGCATCGCCCCAACCCAGTGGCAGATTGCGGTAATTCAATTCAAGCGCCCCCCGATAAGCGCCAACGCTAGGCGTGCGATAATTATTAAATCTAAAACCAATCTGAAGAGAATCCGCCTCTCTCACCTTAACTTTAAGTATCCCATCGCCTGGTTCATCGCCGGGCACCACTTTGCTAACGATTTGTTTAAACAATGGATTTTGTTGCATAATTTGCAAACGCTCTTGCAACACATCCATATTAAGGATATTCTGCTCATCCCCTTTAAACATTAAACGCCGTTTAATATAACCACTAGACAAACGCAATTGATCCTCATTCTCTATCACAACATCTCTTAACCTGCCCTCAATGATGCGTATGACAATCAACCCCCCCTTGACTTCTTGATCGGGAATAATGGCACCAGAATTAATATAGTGATTTTCGATATAAAAACGACTGATAGAAGTTTTAAAGGCTTGGATTTGTTCAGCCGTCATATAACAATTAACACTCACAATCGGTTGAGCCCTCTGACTCAATGTGAGCTGACAATCTTCAGACAGATTACCAGCCAGTTGCTGTTTCAAATGACTTTCCAGCGCCGTCAACCTTATAGGATGGAGCCCATCCAGTATCAATTGACGTACATACAAACCACTTTGAGCGGATAACAGCCCATCGTTTGGAGTGGCGGCAAATAAAGGATGAAAGCCCATTAACGCCCCCACCAAAGCAACAACTAACATAAAGAGTTGTCCATCGCAACGCCTTCTATGGTAATATTTTACCGTCATAACACAGATTTTCACCATTGGAGATCACCATTGGGTGGCTATAAGTACAAAAAAGCAGATTAACAAAAAAATAATTTTATGTACAAGAATTTTTATAACTGAAAAGCAATATGTCTATATTTAACCAATATTTTGGTATCGATCAGGACATAATTAAAGATTACACCAGTCGCCGACGCCGTAAAAAAAGGCTATTTTAAATACAGCAACAACATAGTTGAACCAACGGCACGAAAATTTATCTCCTATCTAGCAAAAAAACTAGACGTAGATGGTGATACAACAGTCATTTACTGGGCTTGTGGCGACGGCTCTCAATATGAAATCATCGGCGATATTCGTGCAGAAGACTGTGAAACGCTTAAGATTCAAGGGCCCAAAAATGTTACACTCGGAGAAGGGACACAATTGCGACCAGCGATTGAATACTATTGCAATCGCTTTATTAAAGCAGAGCGGGGCATGTATATTTTCATCACTGACGGCTATATTGATGACTTAGAAACCGTTAAACAATATACCACCCAACTAGCCAAAGACATTGCCGCCGGCAAACGCAAGCTTATCAAATGTATTTTAATTGGCGTAGGCAAAGCCGTCGATGAAAAACAGATGATAGAATTAGATGATCTTGACACCGGCACCGAAATCGATATATGGGATCACAAAGTCGCCGACGATATGCGAGAATTGACAGAAATCTTTGCAGAACTCGTAGAAGAAAACCAGATAGTCGCGCCAGTATGATAAACCCCGTTCGTAGTCGGCGATTTATCGCCTACCATGACAATCATAAAAAATAGGAGCCACTTATGTCAGCACGCCGTTTACCAGTCTACCTATTATTAGACATCTCATCATCCATGACAGGGCAACCCATTGAACAAGTCAGACAAGGACTTAGAGCCTTAATAGATGACTTAAACACCGAACCGATGGCTATCGAAACGGTTTACCTATCAGTTATTACATTCCATAGCACAGCTCAACAAATGACACCATTAACAGAATTGATGCAATTTAAAGAGCCACAAATTCAAGCCAGTGGAGCGACAGCATTAGGGGCAGCCTTGCGCCTACTAAAGGACTGTTTAAAAAAAGAAGTCCGCAAAAATACCGAAGAGCAAAAAGGAGATTGGAAACCGTTAGTATTTTTGATGACGGATGGAATGCCCACAGACTCTTGGGAAAAAGCAGCGGATGAGCTTAAAACACAAAAGACTGTTAACTTAATTGCCTTTGCGGCAGGTTCCAACGCCCTTGTCGGTAATTTAAAACGCATCACTGACATTGTTTTAAAATCTGAAGAATTATCCCCCGGAACCCTGAAAGCATTTTTCCAATGGATGAGCCAATCCATTTTGCGTACTGGAAAAAGTGTACAAACTGAATTTGCAGCGCCGGTTGATTTACCCCCTCCGCCGCCACAAATTCAGATTGTGCCGTGACACCATCCGTTTATTCCGCCAATCCGTTGTACCAACCAAAAAGGAGACTAGGAAAAAATATGAAGAGTAAACGCCCAGGCGGAGAACTCGCAACACGTCCGCTGCATTTCATCTGGATCGCAGACTGTTCAGGTTCAATGAGTATTAACGGCAAAATCCAAGCCTTAAACACAGCCATTCGTGAAGCCATTCCGCACATGCAAAACGTTGCCGATGAAAATCCCAATGCCCAAGTGCTTGTGCGTGCGCTTAAATTTTCCAATGGCGCACAATGGCATATATCACAGCCAACACCCATTGCCGAATTCAAATGGACCGACTTAACAACCAGTGGTTTGACCGATATGGGCAAAGCCCTGATGATGATTGCCAAACAATTGAAAATACCACCCATGACGGATCGTGCCTTGCCCCCCGTTTTAGTCATGATTTCTGATGGGCAACCGACGGATGATTTTAAAGATGGACTAGCAGCACTAATGGATTTACCTTGGGGCAAAAAAGCGGTTCGCATTGCCATCGCCGTAGGAGAAGATGCCGATCACGAAACTTTGCAGCAATTTATTGGTCATACCGAAATCAAACCATTGCAAGCTAATAACGCCGAACAATTGGTCAGATATATCAAATGGGTTTCAACCGCGATTTTAAAATCCACATCCTCACCGGCGAGCCAAATCAGCAATGCCACCCCGTCAAGCGTGAATGTGCCCATTCCGACACCGCCTGATGACGAACCCACCTCGGCAGCAGACGTATGGTAAACAAAAGACACATTATAACTGCCAGTGTACGCGGTGCCGCGCATCGCCGTCATCTTATGCCCAATCAAGACGCCATCAAATGGTATTCTAAGGGCTCAAATATTTTGGCAGTCTCCGACGGGCATGGCAATCAAAAGAGTTTTCGGAGCGAACGCGGGGCTAGATTTGCCGTTGAAGTTGCAGTCAACACGATAAAAACATTTATCGAAAAAGCGGACTTTAATAATTTGATCCTAATCAAGCACCTTGCCGATGAACACTTACCGCAAGCCATTGTGCGAGAGTGGCAAGCGGCAGTCCAATCCGATATTGATAAGCAGCCTTTTTCTAAAAAAGAATTAGACATTTTAAACGGGAAAGACAGCACACTGGCTTACGGCGCCACCCTACTGACCGTTTTAATGACACCCAATTTCATCACATATTGGCAACTAGGCGATGGTGACATTTTAACCGTTTGGGAAAATGGCACTACCGAAAAACCGCTACCAAAAGATGAACGCCTATTTGCTAACGAAACGACTTCGCTTTGCCGCAAAAAAGCTTGGCGTGATTTTCAATGTCGTTTTCAACGGATTTTGAAAGCACCGCCCAAACTCATATTACTAGCAACCGATGGATATGCCAACTCATTTCGTCATGAAGCGAGTTTTTTACAAATCGGAGAGGATATTTTGCAACTGATTGAAACTGAAGGGCTTAATTTTGTCAGGGAACATTTGAAAAAATGGCTGCGTGAAGCATCAGAAAGGGGCAGCGGTGATGATATTAGCGTGGGACTCATCGTCTCAATGCCATATCGTGCCAGCAGAGGTGTAGGCGATTTATCGCCGTAAACAATTATTATTTATTGAATAAATCGGGTTTTTTTGGTATTCTCAAAACCCTCAAGCGAAACAAAAATAAACCAATGTAGGGTGGGCAACGTGTTTTTGTTGCCCACCAAAACACCAAATTATCTGAACATGAGCAACATCCCCCGTCAAAAATTGCATGAACTCATCACACAACATAGTCACCTTATCTGTGAAGACCACAAAAAATGTGAAGCCATGCTGCGAGACTTATGCCCAGAATACAAACGTGAGATTAACATCCTCATCGTTGCCCTGCGGGAAAAAGTCGCGGCGGACTTGATCACCGTCTCCGATGCCACCCCGAAAGAACTTCTGTTAGCCAATTTGACAAAACGCCTACAAGATAATTTTGGCGTTGCCGAAAAATTTGCGAGGTGGGCGGTAGAATCGTGGGCATTCGCGTTGGGTGTGAGTGCGATGCCTAAACAAGCCACTCAAAAAACCACAGCAACAACACAGCCCCCCCTGACGACAAAACGCACAGCGACAACACTGCCCCCCAAAACCCATCCTGATAGAAAATGGTGGAACAAATTGGATAACAAATGGAAAAGTATTTTTACAAACGCCATTGGCATTAATCATGAACCTAATGACAAAGAACTCGCAAAAATTGTTAATTTACAGAACTTGCCTTGCAGGACTACTCAAATCAATAGCCTAGCTCCGCTGAGTCACTTGACCAATTTACAACAATTGGATTGCGTGGATAATCAAATCAGTAGCTTAGAGCCGCTGAGTCACTTGACCAATTTACAGAAATTGTACTGCTGGGGGAACCAAATCAGTAGCTTAGAACCGCTGAGTCACTTGACCAATTTACAAGAATTATCTTGCGGTACTAATCAAATCAATAGCTTAGAGCGGATTAGTCACCTAACAAATTTACAGACATTATATTGCGGGGATAATCAAATCAATAGCTTAGATCCGCTGAGTCACTTAACAAATTTACAGACATTGTCTTGCAATGGGAATAAAATCTCTAGCCTAAAGCCACTTCACAACCTAAAGAATTTACGGCACCTAAATTGCAGAGATACTCAAATTAGCAAAAGAGAAATAAGAAATTTCAAAAAAGCGGTTCCTGAATGTTACTATATCAATCATAGTTATCGTACACTTTGGTTTTGGTAGATAGCGTTAAGCACGAAAAGATTTTTTAGCCTTGAAATTTATATACAAAATGAATCAACTCCTAAGCCCCAACCAACAAGCCCAATTAGACAGCAACCTCACCTGCCAAGTTGAACAAATCCTCGGAGGTGGCGGACAAGGCGAAGTCTACCAAGCCGACTTAAACGGCAAACCGGTAGCCTTAAAATGGTATTACCCCCAACAAGCCACGCATGCACAACGCGCAGCCCTCGAAATGCTCATCAAAAGCGGCGCACCCAATGACAAATTTCTTTGGCCCCTTGACTTAGCCACAATACCAGACGTAAAAGGATTTGGCTACATCATGCCACTGCGGGAGTCGCGCTACAAAAGCATCAACGACTTAATGAAAGGGCGCATTGATCCCACATTTCGCGCCTTAGCAACCGCCGGGCTTGAATTAGCCCATAGCTTTCTACAACTTCACACCAAAGGCTTATGCTATCGGGATATCTCGTTTAGCAATGTCTTTTTTGATCCCGACACCGGTGAAATACGCATTTGCGACAACGACAACGTGACAGTGGATGGCAAGGCAAGCGGCGGCGTTTTAGGGACACCGCGCTTTATGGCACCCGAAATAGTACGCGGTGTTGCGACACCAAGCACACAAAGCGATTTATTTTCCTTAGCGGTGCTATTATTTTATATACTGATAATACACCACCCCTTAGAGGGCAAAAATGAATCGAAAATAAAATGCTTCGACTTGCCCGCCATGAACAAACTTTACGGCACCGAACCCGTTTTTATCTTTGATCCTAATGACAAATCCAATCGCCCGGTACAAGGTTATCACGACAACGCCATCATCTATTGGCCGATTTATCCACAATTTATACGCGATTTATTCACCAAAGCCTTCACAAAAGGCATTCGTGATCCCAAAAATGGCCGAGTACGCGAGAGTGAATGGCGAGCAACGATGCTGCGTTTACGAGACTCGATCATCTATTGTGGATATTGCGGCTTTGAAAACTTCTATGATATAGATTCATTGAAAACTTCTAGCAAACTGAACCCCTGCTGGAATTGTCAAAAACCGCTCAAAACACCACCCCGCATTCGCATTGGACGCCATATTGTCATGCTCAATCACGACACGCAACTGTTCCCCCACCACATTGAGCCGCAAAAAACCTACGATTTTTCCCAACCCATCGCTGCTGTCAAACAACATCCTAAAAATCCCAACATTTGGGGACTTAAAAATCTCTCAGCGAAAAAATGGGTTGTTACTACCGCTGAGGGTTCAACTAAAGACGTGACATCGGGACAAAGCGTAACGATGGCGGCGGGAACAACGATCAATTTTGGCAAAACAAAAGGAGAAATTCGGTTATAATTAGGGACGCCGCAAACGTGCAAGGTACGCCTTGCACTCCAGCGCAGTTTTTTATCAACGAACGTTAAAGCGGCTTTAAAATTAAAAGCGTTAATCACACCATTGACTTTTTGTTTTCATAGTGTATAATATATAAAAAAATGTAGTATATACATGAATTGGACCTGTTCCAACAGTGGGGACTGGAGCGCGAAAACCAAGCCCTGTTTCTCCATGCATCGATCAGAGTAACGCAAACGACAGGGGTTAAAATGTTATTGACATCAAAAATTTTTTAGACTATTTTATGCACAAGCGTTGCCACATAACCGGGCGCGGTGGAGCATTTTCACGCTCCCGAAAAAATTTTAGAGTATTTTGGAGTCCAAGATTTATCTTGGGCGACCGCGCACTCCCAAGATAAATCTTGGACTCCAAAATTTGGTTGTGACTGGGTACTTATTAGGGCCCCGTCAAAGTCCGATTTAACTTATTGATTAAAATAGTCAACTATTTCTTTAAATAATTGATAATTACAGGAATTAAATTGAATTCTGATTTAGATTTAAATAAAAGGATATCAATATGCCTAGCAGGGGCATTGCCTGATACAAATAACCTTGGAGTATCTGCACTATGCACCTCTACTATCGCAGGAATTGCCAGGCGAGTTTATAACGCGAGTCTGACCGTATTTGATTGCGGCAAAGGGGTTCGTTCGGCCACCTTCACAGATAATGCTCGCACGTTTGAATATAAACTTTGTGGGGCAGTTCATTCACGCCGCTTATACCGCAGAGAAAGTCTGTGGAATATGCGGATGAGTGCCTGGTTTGGAGGGCTTGGGAATCAGGGAGTACGTGCTATCGCACATGCCGATGCAGTGCTTGATATCAGCGGAGGCGATAGTTTTACCGATTTGTATGGAAGAAGGCGCTTCAATGGAGTGGCACTGCCCAAACTGATCACACTCCAGCAGCAACGGCCCCTGATCCTTCTTCCTCAGACCTACGGACCTTTCAAGAGTGATCGTTGCAAACGAATTGCAGAACGTATAGTGCGTGGGGCAACAGCCGCTTGGGCGCGTGACGAACGAAGTTTTATCGCCTTACGAAAATTGCTCGGAGAAGCGTTTGATCCAAAGCGCCATCATTCAGGCGTAGATGTAGCATTTTTGCTACCAAAATTTGAACCGGTCAAGCCACTCCCAGAACCAATCCACCGTTGGTTAAATGCAGAACGGGAACGACCAACCATCGGTTTCAATATTAGCGGCCTCATTTATAACGACCCGAAAGCGGCAGTACAACGTTATGGATTCCGCGCTGACTACAGACAACTCGTAAAAGAATTTATTCGTCGAATCTTGGAAGAAACTGAAGCGAACATTCTGTTGATACCGCATGTGTTGGTTGAATTTGGGCATTACGAATCAGACCCAAGTGCAAATCAAGCAGTTGCAAACGAATTACATGATATTACCGATAAGCGGCTCGCAATCGTACCACCTGATTACGACCAATCCGAGATGAAATGGATCATTTCTCATTGTGATTGGTTTTGTGGCACCCGTATGCATTCGACGATAGCCGGTCTATCAACAGGTGTGCCAACAGCCGCCATTGCATACAGTATAAAAACGCAAGGCGTGTTTGAAACCTGTGGTCAGGGTGAACATGTAATGGATCCCCGTCAACGAACCACAGACGAGATGGTTAATGCTTTATTCATCTCCTTTCAACAGCGAGAGTTGACACGGCCCGTTCTAGCGGAACATCTTCCGAGCGTAAAACAGCAGGCTGAACACCAGATGGATCAAATTATTGCAGCCTGTCTCGGAGAACACAATATTGAACTTTTAACGGAGCATCCGTGATGGGATTGCGTTCTGTGCTGCTCAAGGGAGCATCAGTATTGACGGCTGGGCAAATGACAGCCCAGTTACTCATGTTTGTTCGCAACATCATACTGGCGCGAATGCTCACCCCAGAAGACATGGGGATCGCAGCAACCTTTGCGATCACAATCTCACTGCTTGAAATGACCAGCAACCTGGGGGTCGAAATGCTCCTAGTGCAGGCACTGGATGGTGATGATCCTCGCCTTCAGGCAGCGGCACATCTTTTTGAGGTAATCCGTGGCTTGTTGATAGGCGGCATAATTCTGGCGAGCGCCCCGATTATTGCGCGAATGTTTGATACGCCACAAGCACTGTGGGCGTTTCAATACGTCGCCATAGTGCCAGTTCTTCGAGGATTTATGCATTTGGACTGGAAACGTGTGCAGCGCAACATGACCTTTATTCCGTCCGTGATAGTGGAAATAGCACCTCAAGCAATCATTACCCTTGCCGCTTGGCCAATGGTAGTTTGGTTGCGCGACTATTCTGCGGTTCTATGGTTAGTGATCATCCAGGCGGCTATCGCTTTACTGGCTTCGCAGCTCGTTGCCGAGCGCAATTATCAATTGAACTGGAGTCGGGTACATGCCTCTCGTTTATTAGCCTTTGGATGGCCGCTACTGATCAACGGACTACTCATGTTTGGAGTCTTTCAGGGAGATCGACTCATTGTAGGAACTGCATATTCCATGGCAGAGCTTGGAGTTTATTCAGTTGCTTTTGCACTTGTCATGATGATCGCTATGACAGTCTCAAAACTGGCTTCAGCGTTGCTGCTGCCGTTATTTTCCAGCGTACAGGAAGAACCGGCAACGATGCGTCGCTATTTTCTGCTAAGTGTACAGGTTCTGGCTCTGCTAGGAGGTCTGATTGCGCTCCCTTTGCTCATTATTGGTGGAGATCTAATTGTCATGATTTATGGTGAGCAATATACCTCAGCTACGGAATTTATCGCATGGCTGGGAGTGCTGATCGCATTTCGCATCTTCAGGCTGGGACCGACCATAGCAGCCTTGGCGAGAGGCGATAGCAAGAACTCCATGATCGCAAATATGTTCAGAACAATCGGTGTATTGGGCGCAGTGGTAGTGGCTTGGCTGGGATTGCCCCTATCGTCAATTATTATCTGTGGCATCGTGGGAGAGATTTTGGCACTCATGGCAGCCGTGTGGCGTCTTTTGCGTCTTCATGGAATGCCAGTTTCTGATTCCATCACTGCTCCAGTGCTCGTCTCGACCATACTTCTGATCGCCGGTATCGTAAATGTTTTGGGCTGGACAGAGGCTGGTGTAGCAGTTCGGATAGCGGTTTCTGCGACCCTTATTCTTGCCTTAATGGTTATGGCCGTATTATTACTCGGTTTACCAAAATCAGATACGACTACCCACAAATTTTTATGACGAGGCTCTTATATTCATGGATAAACAATCACTTAATGACACCATAACACCTTCTCAAGCGGCCAGTAAGCCCTATTTAAAGGCTTTATCAGAAGAAATTATGCTAGGGGGGTCAGTAAGCCTCAAAGAGCTTGAAAACTCTAGAATCAATCACCCTGATATCTTGACGTATAAATCGAAGATGATTGGAGGGGGGGAGAAGGCGTATTCTCATTATGCGGATTGGATTGATTTTTTGATAACCGACTATGGACCACGTACCACCGCCCTCAGTTTGGGCTCTGGTTTAGGCCGTGTTGAAAAGTATCTTATAGAACAGGGGTTTTCTGAAAAGATAGAAACTATTGAGTTATGTGCAAATGTCAACAAAAAAAATCGCATAAATGATGCGATGATAAATGTACAAAAAGGGGATCTCAACTTTATTCAATTAAGCCCAAATACATATGATTTCATACTTTGTCATGGTGTACTTCACCATCTGATCAATCTGGAACATGTGCTGACTCAAATTAATAATGCATTAACGGAAGATGGTTTATTACTCATATACGAGTATGTTGGCGAAACACGTTGGCAATTCTCGAAAGATAGAATGGATATCTTGGAGAAACACTTTCCAGAGGTTAGTTTTAATATACCCCCCAGATGGAAAGTAGGAGGTTTTGAGTCAGTGAGATCAGGTGAGTTACTTAACTTAATAAAAACTTGTTTTACTGACAATTGTGAACGATCTGTCTCCTATGGCGGGATATATTTTCCTTTTGTCACTTGTGCGAAAGCAAGCGATGATATACAGATGAAGCGAGTTGTTGAGATTGACGAGGCTTTTTCAAAGTCTGGAGAAATACCACCATGCTATCACATGGGACTCTATAGGAAATGTAGTTTTTCTCCACCATTGGCAAAACCTTGGTCTGATGAGAAAGTTAAATCTGAATTGGAACCACCTAAACCGTTTTCAGCCAAGATGTATCAACAACTAAAAACATCATACTTAGGTGAGGTCTTGAGAAAAATTAAGAAATTCTATCGCCCCTAGTGGTAAATTAAGTCCGCTTTTATGCCTATGCGTAAAAAAGTTATTAACATCCAGGATGTAGTCGAAAACCAACTTTGCTGTGGTTGCGGAGTGTGTGCTTATATTAGCCCAGAAACTATCCGTATGGTAGATGATCTCCACCAAGGGCGCCGTCCGTTAGTGATGGAGACTGGTGATGCAAACGCCGATATAGAGAAGACTGCGTTACGTGTTTGTCCCGGTATCAATTTGGGGCATGACTCTGAGCTGAATGATCCCGCGCTGATTAGTACGCTTGTTTCAGACTGGGGGCCAGTACGAGAGGTATGGGAGGGCTTTGCCTCTGATACTGAATTGCGCTATGCGGGTTCCAGCGGTGGGGTGGCGAGCGCACTTGCGCTCTATGGTATAGAACGTGGGAAGATGCACGGTGTGCTACACACGGCGGCTCGCTCAGATGTACCCTATCTCAACCATACAATCTTGAGCACGACTCGGCATGATATACTGACAGCAACTGGATCGCGTTATGCGCCAGCAAGCCCTTGTGATGGCTTGCAGAAGATTGTTGATGCGCCAGCACCCTGTATTTTTATTGGAAAACCATGCGATGTTGCGGCAGTGCAAGAGGCGCGTAAGTGGCGCCCCGATCTTGATGAAAAGGTCGGATTGACGATTGCAATCTTCTGTGCCGGGACCCCGACTACAGCAGGTACGCTGGCATTACTGGAAAAATTTGGAGTGACCGAACCGGGCCGCCTTCAAAGCATTCGGTATCGTGGTAATGGATGGCCCGGTCTCACACATATCGTGTTTGATACCGCTGAAGGTCAGCAGGAGCAGAAATCAATGACATACGCGGCTTCCTGGGGTGATATACTCACCCAGCATAAGCAGTGGCGTTGTAATGTCTGTGCAGACCATACAGGTGAATTTGCAGATATTGCCGTTGGAGATCCCTGGTACAGAGAAATCTCGTCAGATGAACCGGGACAGTCTCTGGTTCTCGCCCGCACAGAACTAGGTCGTCAATTTTTGAATGAGGCTATGGCAAACGGTTATCTGACCCTGGAACAGGAGGAGGCGGATATCCTGCCGGCTTCTCAGCCGAATCTTCTTCAAACGCGGGGCGCTGTGTGGGGGCGCATGCTCGCCCTACGCCTGCTGGGAGTCCCAGTTCCGAAGATGCGTGGTATGCCACTATTCCATATATGGTTAAAGCGTTTGTCGCTTCGTCAAAAGATTCAATCGTTGTTAGGTACCCTTCGGCGGGTTTATCGTCGTCGATTATGGACCCGTCATCCCGTGAAGCGGTTTGACCCAACGGGATCGAGAGCCTGGGAACACGAGCCAGGCACTACTGGTAAGGAAAATTAAAGGATATCTTATGTCTGAGCGCCTGATGCCAGAGAATTTTGGTCACGGTATGTGGGTTGATCAAACCACGATACACCCGCTTGGATTACTGCTGGTGTTGGTTTGCGGTTTTGCCTTGCAGATCATACCTCGACGCCATGCTATATGGCCAATGGTCATAATGGCATGTTTCGTCGCTCCGGCGCAACGGGTCGTGATTTTCACCCTCGACTTTAATATGTTGCGGCTTATGGTGCTGTTTGGCTTCATGCGTTTGTTTATTCGGAAGGAGTTGGATCTTTCCTTTCAGGTGCAGCCTTTAGACCGGGTTTTAATCGCCTTAGCTATCGCGAAGACTCTTATCCATACGACGCTAACAGGTTCAGCGTCAACCTTAGTGTTTGAACTGGGCAGTTCATTCGATACGATAGGCATGTATTTCATGTTCCGATGCCTAATCCGCACCTGGAAAGATGTGGAGCAGGCTGTGATGGCGTTTGTGTTCATCAGTCTGCCAGTTGCGGCGTTTTTTCTGAATGAGCTTCTCACTGAACGCAATTTTTTCTCGACATTTGGTGGTGTACCTGAGTACACTAAGATGCGCCAAGGTCGGTTGCGGTGCCAGGGCGCATTTCCGCATCCAATCATCGCCGGCTGTTTCTGGGCTAGCCTGATGCCATTGTTCGTAGCAAGCTGGTGGGGTAATGTCGCGAAACGAAAGTGGATATGGAGCGGCTTAGTCAGTGCGAGCTTGATTGTGATTGCAACTGCGTCCAGTACACCAGTTTTCGCCGTCCTTGTAGGGATATTGGGTGGTGCGATGTTTATCTTTCGTGATCAAATGAGGCAGATTCGTTGGTGGGTGTTCTTCGTCCTGGTCGGATTACACATGGTCATGAATGCGCCTGTTTGGCACTTGATCTCTCGTGTCAGTGCTGTAGGTGGCTCCACCGCGTATTTTCGATACGCAATAATCGACGGCGCTGTCAATCATGTCCGTGAATGGTGGCTCCTTGGAACCCACTCTACAGCACACTGGTTCTGGGGGGCACAGGATGTGACAAATCAGTTTGTTCTGATGGCTGTGCGCGGTGGTATGTTGACCCTCATCCTCTTCGTTATTAGCATCGCGCTGGCTTTCCGCAGTGTTGGCCGCATTTGGCGCCGCGAAGCTCATAATCAGGCTCATCTAGCGATGGCTTGGGCTCTTGGTGTTGCCTTGTTTGTGCATTGTGCCAATTTTATTGGTGTTTCGTATTTTGGTCAGATCACGATGGTGTGGTACTTGTTGCTGGCGATGATCACAAGTATGGATGTCGCCACTGAAAGAGCTACTGAATCAGATCGTGGGAAAGACTGGATGCCGGTTTACGGCAGGATTAATGGTGTCTGATATTACATAGAACTGTGGCAGAACGGAAACCTATTTTTTCTCGTTAATTATTAATATTTAATAAAAACAAGAAGTTAATAAATAATTGGCAGTTCCCAGCATGGCCGGGAGTTTTCGTTCAGCCACTAACTAATAAAAGGATTATTATGATAAAAAGTATACTGTTTTTATTGGATTTAGCGAGTTTCATTTTGACCCCTTTGGTAGCAGGTATCGTAGCGTTGCAATCAAGAATGGGCGCTAACAGATTTCCTTTCACATTTAAAGTGTGGGATGCCTTTGGTGTATCTCCAATACGTCACCATTACTATCAGCCTGTATTTAATGTAAACCAACTTTCTGAACATTTATGGGATCAGGCCGATCCACTGCTTGGCATTAACCTGAATCTTGAAAAGCAATTATCTCTACTGAGATCATTTACTTACAAAAAAGAACTGGCAGAGATTCCAATAGGCAAATCATCAAACTCCTCATCTATTTCTTATGATTATCATAATCGTATGTTTGGGCAGGCAGATGCCGAAATACTTTACAATGTTGTAAGACATTTTAAACCAACAAGAGTAATAGAGGTCGGGGCAGGATATTCAACCCGTATGATGAAACTCGCATTAGACACTAACAGGAATGAAGGAGTAGCGGCAAAACATAGCTGCATAGAGCCTTATGAAAATCCTTGGCTGGAGGAGTTAGGAATTGATGAAGCCATCCGTGAAAGGGTGGAAGATGTTAATTTGGAAATATTTGATGAGTTAAAACAAAATGACATTTTATTTATTGATTCATCCCATGTATTAAGGACTGGCGGTGATGTTTTTACTGAGTACTTACACATCATTCCCAAGTTAAATCCAGGTGTATTAGTTCATATTCACGACATTTTTCTTCCTTATGAATATCCACGGAAATGGATTGTAAACAAGAGGCAATTCTGGACTGAGCAATATTTGTTGCAAGCTTTTCTTGCATTTAACTCCGAGTTTGAAGTGTTGTTATCTGTCAACTATCTTGCGAAACAGTATCCGAATGAACTGTCTGGTGCTTGTCCTTTTTTTGGGCGGCTTAAGGGAGGACACGGCTCATTTTGGATAAGAAGAAAATAATTTTTTTGCATACTGATAAATAATGAAAAGTTTGTAAGTCATTGAGTTTTTGTTGGACTTGTACACGTTTATCTGAGATATTACCTATCTCACACGATAGTATTAATCGTTTTTTCGCGAATTAATTAAGTATTTATATAACAGATATAAGATGATTTTTCAATGCGTAAGTCCTAATACCGTTACTACTGAACTTTCGATTGTCATCATCAGTTTCAATACCCGTATGATGACATGTGCGTCTCTGCGATCAGTATTCAAAGAGACACAAAAATACAGTTTTGAAGTCATTGTCGTTGATAATGCCTCTACCGATGGTTCTGCTGAAGCTATTGCTCGGGAGTTTCCTCAGGTTAGGCTTTTTGCATGCGACGAAAATCACGGATTTGCCGCTGCCAACAATATGGCTGTTTCTCAAGCTAGGGGTAGTTGGATTCTGCTGCTCAACCCAGACACTTTGGTACTTGATGGTGCGATTGATAGAGTCCTTGCCTTTGCCAAAGCTCACTCGGAAGCGGCCATATTTGGTGGGCGGACACTTTTCGCCAATGGCGAGCTGAATCCAACCTCCTGCTGGGGGCGTCCGACACTCTGGAGTGCTTTTTGCCGAGGCATAGGACTGGCTACGATATTTAAGGGTAGCCGTCTATTTGATTCCGAAGCAATTGGAGGTTGGGCACGGGATTCAGTGCGCGAAGTTGATATTGTGACAGGTTGCTTTTTTATCATTCGACGGGAACATTGGGATCGGCTAGGCGGTTTTGATCCAATGTTCTTTATGTATGCTGAAGAGGCTGATCTTTGCCTCCGTGCGAACCAGCAAGGGATGAAATGTCTCATCTGTCCGGATGCGGAAATCGTTCATTATGGTGGGGCATCCGAGAAGGTTTACGCCGATAAAATTATACGCCTATTTCGAGCGAAGGCGCAGCTATTTGTTCAGCACTGGAATCCGTGGGCTGCACGCTTTGGTGTGTACACCCTGGATCTTTGGGCGCTGTCGCGTATGTTGGTGTTTGGTGTCATTCGTTTCGGAAGAAAATCTGCTGCTGAAAGCTACCGGGCCTGGTGTGACATCTGGCAAGGGCGATCTGAGTGGCACGTCAAGCCAGCTTCGGATGGGGTCTCCTTGGAACGCCAGAACCGGGTGCCCAAGCTGTGCTCAGAAACGGGAGGGAGGACTGAAACATGCTCACCCCGATAATCACCGGGATGTTGACTGGCGCAGTGGGTGCTGCTGCCTATTTCTCCCCCTATATTATACGAATGGCTGAAGAGGCCAGATTACGCAAATGTTGTCGTGAGCAACAGACCCTTGTTCTTACCTATGATGATGGCCCAGGGGAAAATCTCACGCCACGGCTGCTTGAGTTACTTGATACTTATCAAGTGAGTGCGACATTCTTTCTGCTTGGAATGCGTGTGCAAGAATCCCCTGGATTTGTTGCTCGTATTGCTGAAGCGGGTCATGAGTTGGGGTGTCACGGCCAATATCACCTGAATGCGTGGAAAGCTTGGCCATGGCAAGTTCTGAACGATATCCGGGCTGGTTATCGGACTCTCGGTAATGCTGTGGGGGCACATTGTTCCCCCTTTCGTCCTCCCTATGGCAAGCTAGTACTTCCGACTTGGTGGGCATTGCGTGGGACACCCATTGGCTGGTGGACGGTTGATTCAGGTGATACACACGCCCAGCTACCTCAGTCTGATGATGTTGTAAAGCAAGTGAAATCCGCCGGAGGGGGAGTTGTGCTGCTACACGATTTTGACCGTCAGGGTAATCAGGCTGCAGTTCGAGCGGACTTTGTGCTTGATACAACCGCCGCGCTTTTAGAGGCTGCTTTGGTGGAAAACTGGAAAGTTCAACCCTTAGGTCGTTTACTTCACTAAGCAAAGGAGCGTTATGGTAAAGAAGCCACCAAAACTACTCGCTGTCTCATCAGGAGGAGGGCATTGGGTACAAATGTTGCGTCTACGCCCGGCATTTGCGCGGTTTAATGTGATTTATGTGACTGTGAGTAATGACTATGCTACAGATGTACCCGGAGAGCGTTTTCGTTCAATCAGTGATGCCACACGATGGAATAAAGTAAAACTTATGTTTGTTGCAGGGCAGATTCTATGGCGTATCTTGTACGAGCGTCCTGATGTGGTGATCTCTACCGGTGCGGCACCCGGATACTTTGCGCTACGTTTCGGTAAGCTGATTGGTGCCAGAACGGTATGGCTCGATAGTATCGCTAATGTGGAGGAACTCTCGATGGCCGGGCATATGGCTGGTCGTTATGCAGATATGTGGTTGACCCAGTGGCCACATTTGGCACGAGAAGGTGGACCTGAGTATTTTGGGGCAGTTATATGATCTTTGTGACAGTTGGTGCACAGATACCGTTTGATCGGTTGGTCCGGGTGGTAGATCAGTGGGCGGCCCGTAACGGTCGTGACGAGGTTTTTGCACAGATTGGGGAAGGTGGCTGGCAGCCTGAGTACATTGAGTGGAGTGCCAAGCTGAGTCCAATCGAATTCCGTGAGCGAATGAAGAGAGCGGATATCATTGTGGCGCATGCGGGGATGGGCTCGATTTTGTCAGCGCTGGAACTCGGTAAACCCATTCTGGTTATGCCGCGACGAGGGGAACTCAATGAGACACGTAATGATCATCAGCTTGCGACTGCTCAACGTTTTTGTGCTAGCAGAAATGTTACAGTCGCCATGGACGAGTCGGAATTGGTTGAGCGATTGGGTGATTTGCAACAGATGGCGCTTACCGAACGTATTGGACCGTATGCGTCGGAACAACTTTTGATGAAATTGCAGCACTTTCTGAACGAACCGGTTCAGGACGCAGATGATGCAACCACTGATCAAGGTGCTGACACTAAATCTAAGGTGCAGACTATGATTTCGGTTATCGTGCCAGCGCATAACGAAGAAACAGTCATTGCTCACTGCCTGGAATCACTACTGGATGGGGCACAGCCCAGTGAGCTTGAGATAATCGTCTCGTGTAATGGATGTACCGATGACACCGCAAAAATAGCCCGTGGGTTTGGAGCACCGGTTCGTGTGCTTGAGACGGATAAGGCTTCCAAGATCGTCGCTTTAAACGCTGGCGATGAAGTGGCTTGTTCTGATCTGAGGTTCTATATTGACGCTGATGTTGTTATTGGTTTCGATTCTATTCGTAAGATGGCGGCTGCGCTTGAGCGAGGGGATGGGTTAGTGGCCTATCCGGAATTACGTATGGACTTGAATACTACGACCTGGCTGGTGTGGGCATATCACAAGGTTTGGACACAGTTGCCCTACAATCGTACTGGTGTGGGAACGGGTGTTTATGCTTTATCACCAGAAGGGCGTAGACGCTTCGGTGCATTTCCTGATGTGATCGCTGATGATGGATTCGTGCGAGCCTTGTTTCAGGCTGATGATAGAATCCGCGTCAAGGGTGCCTATTCAACCGTGAAGCCGCCCGCTAATTTGCGGAGCCTGATAAAGATCAAGAGCCGTTCCAGACTAGGTGAGTATCAGTTACGTGACCAATTTCCTGATATGCTCGTTGTTGATGGCAAGTCATCTAGGGAAATACTGGGATTCCTGATGAAGTCCCCCCTACTATGGTTATGTCTGCCTGTTTACGTTTTTGTTAATTGGTTTACCCGCTTGCGGGCGCGGAAACAACACAAGTCGGTAAAGCCGTATCACTGGGAACGCGATTACTCTACTCGTGTTAATAGAGTCAATAATTAAGTAGACAATGGTGGGCAACAAAAACACGTTGCCCACCCTACATTCAAAATGTTAAAAGATTTATTTATGTGTACATATTTGTGATTTTCAGCCTCTTTGAGTATTTGGTTTACTATACTGCAACGCTGCCTTCTGATAGTGCTCTTATAAAAATAATAATTACTTTCAGTGGTATATTAACCGTTATCTTTGTTTGTCAAAATATACGTGGAACAAGAATTCTGCAAAAAATATTCAATGTTAACAACACCGATATACATTTGATATTGGGGACGTTGCTTGGTCTTATATTTCCGATTCTTTTTGTTAAAATTGCACGCTCGACTAAGTTAGAGTTTCTATTTAAGTCTCCTCGTATTATTTCAGTAGATCAAATTGAATCTAAGGCATAACAATGTGCTGCACCTGACCGCTATTCCGCAGCACTGAATAGCGGCTGCGAGCGTTGGCTGCCTTCACTGTTTATCTCTACAAAATTTTGTCCCTTCTCCTTACGCCGCTCAAGAAAAATTTTATCAGTCAATCGTGGATACACGGCGACTTAAAAAAAATCCAATTTAATTTAGGGGAAGCTGGCTGGCAGCCTGAGTATTTTATTTAAAATGTTAACGACTTTTTATCGTTCTTAACGTTCATCAGTTAGTGTACAATGTATTTATTGGTCATTAGGCTATCTTTTTTCGTCTGGATTGAATTGGCAATAGAATCTCATACCAGACAAAACCAAGATGACAAAGTACGATGTTACGGATACTATCCCTTCAAGGGATAGTATCCGTTTATGCATCAGGAGCGACAGAGATTATGGACAAACATGAAGGTAAAATATCAATAGTCATACCCGCCCATAACGAAGAAAAGGTCATTGCAAAATTACTGGATTCACTTATCGATGGGGTGAATTCAAATATATTTCAGATAATTGTCGTTTGTAATGGTTGTGAGGATGCCACCGCTAGCGTCGTAAAAGGATATAACGGTGTTACATGTCTTGAAACAAATATTAGAGGTAAAGCAAATGCTTTAAATTTAGGGGACAAAGAAGCCAAATATTTTCCTCGTTTTTATGTTGATGCAGACATTGTTATTGATACAAACTCTATCTTAAAATTAAGGGACTATTTAGAAAAAAATGACTATTTGGCCGTCTCTCCGATGCCAAGTATCAACTGCGAGAAATCGAGTTGGCCCGTTAGGTGGTTTTACGATGTGTGGATGACGTTGCCTTATCTGAAGCAGGGTATTGTTGGGGCAGGTGTATATGCATTATCTAAAAAAGGGCGGGAGATGTTTATCGATTTTCCAGATATTATCAATGATGATGGGTATGTTCGAGCGCTGATTGAGCCGGGTAGAAGAACATCCCTGGAATCAAGTGTTTCTCATGTGAACGCTCCAAGAGATATCAGGAGCATGGTTCTAATAAAAACGAGGTCAAGGATGGGGAATAAACAACTAAGAGAGCAATTTCCAAGACTCAATTATAATGGCCCAAAAACCTATTTGTCAGGATTTGTTAATTTACTTCGTTCTCCCCATCTTTATCACAAGATACCATTGTATTTATGGTTAAATCTATATATACGTTACAAAGTTGTTATAATCTGGCATAAAACAGCTTCTAATGAGGAATGGCAGCGTGATGATTCAACGAGGTAACAAAAAAAAGTCCGTTTTAATGGTTGCGTCTTTTGGCGGCCACTGGGTTCAATTAAGGCGCTTAGAACCTGCATTTTCGGACTACAAGTTGATATATGTGACGACTGAGAAAAGTTGCCAGTCACAATTGGATAATTGTGGCTTTTATGTGGTAACAGATGCAGCTTTGGATAGTAAGTTGAAAATGATACGAATGGCACTATAAGTTTTCTTTGTGGTACTGAAAAATCGACCAACTGTGGTGGTTTCTACAGGTGCAGCACCTGGATTTTTTTCGCTTGTGTTTGGACGGATGTTGGGTGCCAGAACTATATGGGTAGACAGTATTGCTAATGTACAGCAAATGTCTGTATCAGGATTAAAAGTTCGCCCCTTTGCTGATCTTTGGCTGACACAATGGGAACATTTGGCTAAAAAGAACGGGCCTTATTATAGGGGCAAGGTACTATGATTTTCGTTACGGTAGGCACTCAATTCCCTTTTGACCGACTCATCAAAGGAGTGGATTCTTGGCTTAATAGCAATCAATCTGCGGAGGTGGTTGCTCAAATTTTTCATTCGGCGTACTTGCCCAAGCGTATTGTGTTCTATGATTTTCTTGGTGCAAAGGAGTTTGATGATAAATTTAAAGAGGCTGAATTCATCGTTTCTCACGCTGGGATGGGGAATATTCTAAAAGCCATTGATTATCGGAAACGGATAATTATTATGCCCAGGCGCTCCGAACTTGGTGAGCATCGCAACAATCATCAAATTGATAGTTCAAAGTATTTTGGGTCAATTGATGGAATTGAGGTTGTTAATACTGACCAAGAATTGCAAGATGCTTTATCGAGATTGACGAGCCAGCAACAAATAGAGCTTCCCGAAAGGAATGATAGTTGCGAATTATAAAAATTGATCGACAATATTCGGTCATTTTGGCGTGATGGGTAATGTCTATTGCTATGATTCTACTCAATTCGCTATACTCTCGGAGAGTCCTGCAATGTGGGTGATTGTTTAAGCCTTCGAGCCTCCGTAAATGCGCCGTTTTGCCAACGGTGGTCTTCCATAGATTCTTGTGTCCCGGTGGAAGAGGTAAAAACTACTACGCCATTTTCAGCACTGGATAAATCATTGGCGAATGACATGGTGTCTTTAATATCGTGATAAGCAACGGCGGTGCTTTTGAGCCGCTTTGGATTAACATCGCGGGGCAGAAAATAATACCATCCTTTATCGTCGTTAACCTTTATTTCTTGTTTAGGACTACTCGCTATCGGCTTGCGGGTGCATTTATTCTTACTTAATGGCATTGACCCTACAAGAGGCTCTTATGGTATTTCATCTCAACGGCTTTCAACGCCATTTTATCATTTTATGCCTGTTCTTTCTGAGCGCCTGTACGCCACAACCGCCCCTCCCTTCACCCGCTCACCTCAACACGGACAACATTCCACCCCCTAAAGATGACATTCCGCCGCTGATACAACAAAAGCCCTTTGTACCTCCGCCACTGCCCACACCGCCACTCTCCACTTTTACCGTAGCAGTTGAAAGTGTGCAGGTTGATAAATTATTGTTTGCACTGGCACGCGATGCAGGATTAAATGTTGATATTCATCCGAAAGTCGATTTGCGTTATCAGATTGAGGGGACGCATTTGACCATTTCTCCTGATTTGCCTTACATGCGTTTGTATAAAATCGGCTATGTCAACCTCTCCAGAAAG
>JBDLJY010000031.1:0-30716 GCA_039714115.1 Pseudomonadota bacterium
GTTGAAAATAAATGGAAATATATGGGTGCGGACGATGACCTGGCAGGTTTTGTTATGATCAGCCTGCCAGGTCTTGTTTTTGGATGGTTGCCCTTAACTGGGTGCGGACGATGACCTGGCAGGTTTTGTTATGATCAGCCTGCCAGGTCTTGTTTTTGGATGGTTGCCCTTAACTTAATGGCATTGTATCCTTAATGGCATTGAATCACCTACTACGAACGGGAGAAACACATTATGCGATTAATACAAACCCTGTTATGGGGACTAATTATAACAATGTCTAACTTACCAGTTTTAGCTTGGCAAGTCACATTGCAATCCACTGACACGCCGGCTCAAGTCATAGTTAGCAATGACACTCAACTGCACAGCGTAAACGTCTATTTAGTCTGGTTTGACATAGATAGAGCAAACACTCAATTTGTCTCATTGACATTTGAGCAGGAAAGCGCCGAATGGCAATGGCAATCGGGATTGAAGCCCGTATTCAATACTCCGACAGACTTACCAGCTTTTGACTCATACAGCATCGCCTTTGAAAATCAAACTTGCCCTGAAACTCATCGCTGTTTTTTAGGCTTTGTCGCCACCTTGCCCGATCAAGAACCCACCCGATCTGAATCTTGGCAAGCCTCATCATTTTTGCCATTAAGCTTATCGGCGGGTTGTGAACGTTTACCGGGGCAACAATTTTTCCTTTCTTGTGGCGGCGCTAATCGTTTTTATGGGGAGGACATTGTCATATCTGCTGGGATACCGGATGACGCTGGCACCTCAGACACCGAAAAACCTGATATTTTCAAACAGGTTGATAATAAGCTGCTTTATGCCAATGGACAAGCTAAACGATTTCAAGTGATTGATATTGCTGACTTATCAAATCCCCGTTTAGAAGGATGGACAGCCTTAACTGGCAATCCCCGTGAACTTTACGTGCTGGGAGACTATTATGTGCTATTGCAAAACAATTATATGGGTGAAGACGGTACGCTTTTAACCGTATTGCACAATGACTCCATCGTACAAGAAATGACATTACCGGGATGGTTTATTGAATCGCGGCGGCGCGGAGAATTTATCTACAGCGTTACAGCCGGTAATATCAACGTATTACGCTTAACCGATCAAGGACAATTAGAAGAAGTCGATACAGCACAATTGCCCGGCTATTCACCCACGATAGCGATTTTTCCCAACTACTTGGTGATAGCTAACCATAACCCAGAAGAAAACCAATGGCGTTCTACGCAAATTCAAGTCTTTGATCTGTCACAAAGCGATGATCCACTGGTTGCCTTGCCCACATTGAAAGTGCCCGGACAAGTGCCCTCAGAATTTCATTTGAATGTGCTTGGACAACAACTGCGCGTCGTATATGGCCCAGCGGATCGTGCAGACGGCAGCACCTTAGCTATTTATGATTTAACCTCGCCAAAGATGGACTTGATTGGACAAGTTAATAAGATTGCGCCCGGAGAAGATTTATTTGCTACCCGTTTTATAGACAATCGCGCCTTTGTAGTGACATACGAACGTCAAGATCCCTTATGGGTTATCGATCTGAGCGATCCAACTCAACCAAAAATACTGGGAGAATTGGAAGTGCCGGGCTGGTCAGAAAAAATGTTTTTCCATGAAGATCGCCTATTTGCTGTCGGCATAGACGATCAACCCTTGGAAAATGAACAAAATCGCTGGGTACGGCGTGTCACACTCTCACTGTTTGATGTCAAGGAACCGACTCAACCCAGATTAATTAATCGCTTTACGCCCTTAGCGGGAGAAGTCAGTTATAGTTGGTCATTGGCATTGAAAGATGAAAGGGCATTGCTATTGAATTGGGAAGACGCTTTTGCAGCTTTGCCGATAGAATCATGGGAAACGGATACTGGCAGTCACTTACAAATCGTCTCGTTGGAAAATGACAAAATTGAAGATGCAGGACGTTTAGATATTTCTGTGCCAATTCAACGAACTTTGTCTATTGCCCCAAACGTGTTAGCGGCTTTAGGCGATCAAGCTTTGCTGACTCTCCGCAGAGACACAGGCGAACTGCTAGGCGGCTTAGAATTAGCGACTAATTTGACTTGGTTAAAGCTTCAAGACGACAAATTATGGGCAGCCGCGAGAGGCAATAAGGGTTATCACCGTTTCTACCAATATACGAAAGAAAATGTAGAAACGCCGGCACAGCGTTGGAGTTTGCCGAGAGGCTATGCTGGCTTAGAAATGGACAGAAATTTAGCAGTATTTTATAACTACAACCCCTTAGCGGTACAAGTGCTGGACGTAAAGACTGGCACCTTAAAACCTGTACAAGTTCTTGAAGAACAACAGACGGATACATCAATAGCCGAAGAGACTATATGGTATGATCGCAGCCAACCTTTAATGCATGAAGGCTGGTTTTATGTAGCGGAGCAACGGCCTTTCAAACCCGCACAAATGCAAGATTATTGGCAAATTCAATGGATGTTGCGTAGTTGGGATTTAACAGTTGAGAATGCGAAAGAAGCGCCAATTCGCTCAATCCCGGGGCGCCCATTGGCATTCACGGCTAAGGGAGACATAATCACACAAGAATTCACCGATAAAGGACAATTACGCCTAAATTTGTTAGCACTAGAAACGGACAATGCCCGTTTGCTGCACAGTCGAACACTTACCTGCTCAGGTTATTCACCCGTGAAGTGGACTGATGAAATTGTGTATGTGAATTGTAATGAAGGGTGGGAACCGAGTACGCAATTGCTGAAACTGAACCCCATAGAAGGATTTACTGAAATAGGGCGTTGGACTTTGACAGGTTATCAAGATTTACGTGCAGTTTCGTCAGAGGTGGTTTTAATGTATAGTTGGAATAATCTGATGAGAGCAGACCAAAACGGTTGCAATATTTATCAGTTGCTACCAGAAAAGGAACCGGTGCTACTTAAACATCTTGAGAGTTGTCCCTATATGAAGGTAGAACTGACACCGACTCAAGCTTGGATGGCGGAAGGATTTGCTGGGATAAAGGAAATTAAGTGGTAGGGGATTTGAACAAAGAAATCAGATTTTTTCAAAAAATAGGATTTCTAGCCCTAATCTGCCGGACGGGGTTTGCAACCATATCCATTAAGTTAAGGACAACTGATTGATTTTATTGGAGCATTTACGTAAAAAAAAATCCTATTTTTTCAAAAAATAGGATTTTTAACGGAGCATTTACGTCAAAAAAATCCTATTTTTTGCCTCGAAAATCACGTCGGCAATTCGTTTGATAAATACAAATTCTTTTCCAATTAATGTAATGCCCTTGCATTTTTTGCTTCGACTTTATATTATTATTTTAAAATAAATAAAGTCTAGGAGTTCTGGAAAGTCTATAGATAGTACTTTTGCAACGGAGTCGAAACTTGTGATTTTTCTCTTTTCTTTCTTTTCAAGCTCTTTTAGAGATTCAAAAATATCAATGCTTTGATTGGTACCGCTGCGGAGCATCTGTTGTAAGAATTCTCCAAATTCTCCACTATTTTCAAGGAGTCGTCTTTTGATGATGCCTTGTTCATTTTTGGAAAGCTTTGTTTTTGATAGTAATTCTATCAAGTCAATGACATTTGGAGGCTCAAATAATGTGCCTTGTTTTGTAGATGGTTTTGGTTTTTTCCCATTAATAAATTTGATTGTATGGTTGTGGCTATGACAACACACCCTAGCACAGGGATTGACGAAATTAGGGATTGGAGTGTGGGTTGTTTTGCTTAATCGCTAATTTCAACGGAGCTCCGCTATCTCAAAATGAAACGGATTGACTAGCCAAGATAAATCTTGGACTCCTTTATCGCAGGGATTGGTTATAAGAAAGGATATGAATTTAACTCAATTATGTTCTAATCCTTTATTATAAAATACGTCTATTTAGGCCAAACGAGTCGCACTGAGTACATCTAATGCTCAACAACAACAGGGATTAAACATAGTACAACGGATTGACTGAATTATCGGATAAACATATGATTTTAAATGTGTTAATCAGTTTTTTCATGGGTGACTTAATCACACAAGAATTCACCGATAAAGGACAATTACGCCTAAATTTGTTAGCACTAGAAACGGACAATGCCCGTTTGCTGCACAGTCGTGAACTTTCCTGCGAAGGTTATTCACCTGTGAAGTGGACTGATGAAATTGTGTATGTGAATTGTAATGGAGGGGCGGAACCGAGTACGCAATTGCTGAAACTGAATCCTATAGAAGGATTTACTGAAATAGGGCGTTGGACTTTGACAGGATATCAAGAATTACGTGCAGTTTCGTCAGAGGTGGTTTTAATGTATAGTTGGAATAATCTGATGAGAGCAGACCAAAACGGTTGCAATATTTATCAGTTGCTACCAGAAAAGGAACCGGTGCTACTTAAACATCTTGAGAGTTGTCCCTATATGAAGGTAGAACTGACACCGACTCAAGCTTGGATGGCGGAAGGATTTGCTGGGATAAAGGAAATTAAGTGGTAGGGGGATAGAGATTCGTCCAAAATAAATTTTGGACTCCGGAGGCAGGGATTGTTTGAGGCCAGCCAATTTCTCCAGACAGTGTCTGGTCTGGAGAATTTTTTTTAGGATCGCGCATGAAATAACTTCTTCAGGTCAAAACCAAAGTCAAAACAAGACCTGCCAGGTTAAAACCAAACCTGGCAGGTCAAAAGCGTAACCAGGTATGTATTTGACCTGGCAGGTTTTGTTATGATCAGCCTGCCAGGTCTTGTTTTGAAAAAGCGTAACCAGGTATGTATTTGACCTGGCAGGTTTTGTTATGATCAGCCTGCCAGGTCTTGTTTTGAAGTTGACTAAATTATTTTATCGTTCCCACGCTCCGCGTGGGAATGCCTGCCCCGGACGCTCCGCGTCCTGCAACGAGAATGATAGCATGGGAACGATATCACAAAGGCATTTTACTCCTTCTCAAGATGAGATTTTGCCAGATTAAACATCCAATTCAGTACCTCAAATATTTCTTGCAGATTAACCGTCGCTGAAAATTTCGTAGGCTCTCTAGTGAAGACTTGATTTTCTAAGTTTCCAAACTCCCAAGTGTTACCGGTGGTAACAACACTGTAGCAAATTTTTCTTCCCTGTAAAGAAGTAGCCACCATTTCAGCTAAAGCTTGTGTCCACCCTTCTTCAAAGTCATCCTTCTTAGCCTCAATAACACAGAGAGGTGGTACATCCATGTCACCATATTTTGTTTTTGGTGCAATTAGGTAGTCAGGCTCACCAACCAATCCTTTTTCCTTATCTACGTTGTAAGCTACATGCGACCAAATCTTTAACGTTTCATAATTATCTGATATCAATTCTAAAATAGGACTGATTATCCTTTCACAAATAGTAGTCTCATTTATGAAGTTTAGATCATCTCCTAATTTTTTTTCAATCCTTTTGAAATCTGATTTAGGAATTTCAATTTTTAATTTATCTATAAATGGTTTATTTCCACTTACTTCAATATCGAATACTCTAGCCACTTCTGATACCGACTCAAATTTACCATACGGCATTATACTTTCCTTTAGTGTTAATCGGGCGACTATTATTTCATCCCTCATTTATTTTGACAAGCCTTATTATGGTTTTGCTGTTGGTTATTTTTATGTGGCGGGCAACCATAATAGTAACTTATCAAGATCATCAACACGCGCTGAAATATGAACTGGTATAGGAATACCGGTTAATCGATCACGATCAGTTAATTCAAATTTTTTTTTGTGAATTTTCATTCCACCATTGATGAGTCCAATGCATACGTCAATGCCATTATGATAAACCGGCAACCATAAAGGATTGCCCCTACAGGGCCTTGGTTTTGCGCTCGCGGTTGTGATCTATTCTATCCTTGTATTGTTCGTCCATCAGTTTTGCTGTTGCATGATGCGTAAATTAGAATTTAACCACCTCCAGATAACCATTTTCCGCTAACTTCATAGCTTGATTATGTAATTCGAGAACAGTGTTCATATTCGGCAGCACTGGTTGGCTCTTTCGCGCCTAATCCCTTTAAATTGTATGACACAGCGGGCAATGTCTGGCAATATTACCTTGACAAAGTATTATATTGTCCCTATAATTTTAATTTTTTAGGAAAACATAAAACATATTATGTCTGATAGAGTTGAAATTGAACGTATAGGTTTTGGTATCGTCGCGGATGAGGATAAAACTGCTTATATATTTGCTCATGCGGATCGCTTTTTGGTTTTTGACTTAAAAAATCGCAAAGAAGTCACTTTACGTGAATATCGTCCTAATCCGTATGCTGAAATCTGCAAACAGAAATATCCCAAACCCAGTGTGATTGGAGATCATCCTTCGGATGAAGAAGTCGAAATTTATCGGAAAATGGCCGACATTTTAAAAGATTGTAAAACAATCTGGGGATATAACTTCGGTAATTATGTCTATAATGCATTAGAGGCTGCCGGATGTAATCCTATCATGTGTGACAGGGATCCTCAAGAAACCATAGATTCACTAATTGAAGCTAGATATCTAGCTGGTTATCGGGATTAACAACTCATGTTTTGACTTCTGACAATGTTTTGTCTATGTCGCCACGCAGGTTTGCAACCTGCTCCGTAACGTTTTAGTAAAGACAAACGTTACGGACGGGGCTCTCGACGCCTGTCCTCCCGACGTCCAGCAAAAGTTTTTCGGAGTCCAAGATTTATCTTGGGCGCCTCGTCCAAAATGGACTTGTGTATAACGATGAGCGCTCTGCGTGGGAATGTCCAAGATAAATCTTGGACTCCTACCTACTTTAAAAATTTAGAGAAAAATCCAATATAAGCCATGTTTTGACTTATCCTTTCTTAAATATAATCCCTGTAGTTATTGTTGTTATGTTTGCCTTAACTTTACTTGTCAGATATGGAATTTTGTGCATTGATAACACCCTTTCCCCAATCATGCATTGCCCATAGAACAGGCTCTAAAGTTTTACCGAGTTCAGTCAAAGAATATTCTGTCTTAGGTGGAACTTCGGCATAAACTTTCCTATTCACAATACGATCCGCTTCAAGTTCACGTAGCTGTGAAGTCAGCATGCCTTGTGTGATCGCTGGTATTAACCGACGCAATTCATTAAAGCGTTTTGTGCCATCAATCAGGTGGTGAATTATCAGGCATTTCCATTTCCCCCCAATGACACTCAGAGTGGCCTCCACCGGGCAATTAAAATCGGATTTTTTTTGATTTATGCGCTCCGCTAAAAATCCGATTTTTTCAAAAAATCGGATTTTTTTTTACAATGTCCAAGCTCAATAATATTTAAATAAAATCAATCAGTTATCTGTTTATCATACTGGCATTAACATAAAACGGACAATCTCAAAACAACCTACACACCAATCCCTTATTTCGTCAATCCAAACTGATGTTTTTTTATAGGGCATCGAAAAATTCACCTGACAGGTTTTTGACACCTGTCAGGTTTGTCTTAACTTAATGGCATTGACGCTCTGCGTGGGAATGCCTGCTTGGACGCTCCGCGTCCTGCAAAAATTCATGATTTTAGCGAGCGTAGCCTGGATTAAATGTAGGGTGATGTGGTAAAGAATAAACCGCTTGATTCGCGGCCAAAATAACACTGAATAAAAGAGTTTTAATAAATGGATTGTTCATTTTCTGATTTCTCCCTGCTCGTCCAAGATAAATCTTGGACTCCAGACTAGTACATGTACTTAGTTAGGATAATGCCTCACCCCCTTTGGAGTTGCTGGCCTTGAAAAATGTTCTAAGCTTGATTCAAAAATATCTAAATCGTTGTCCCAAATTTTTTTGGCAACCACTAAATAGCGTTTGCCACCAGATGAAAGAACATGGATCTCGTCAGGTGCCACTTTCTTTCCTAGTCACAAATTCTCTCAATTTCATTGGCTGAAGGTTGACAAATTGTTATTCCGTCTAACTTGGTTGGAAGTTCAACATATCCCACTCCCACAAAAGCAATATCGACATTTTGGGGCTGATATTTTTTTGGGGACTACGCAGCAAAAGCTGATTATGGTTGACATTAAATTCCCAAAGACGAAAACTACGCAACTCAATCATTTTTATACCCTCCTCTCAAAGAGGTTTGAAACCGGTTTTTCTTTTTCCATAAGGAAAAGATCAACCAAGTTTAACACCTGATGACTTAACTAATGAGTCCATGACATCCATATTTTATTCTCCCGGGATACCGAAAACGTATTTGACACCTTCGTGTTCGAGACAACGAATAAAGAGATCAGAGGCTTTCATAACGAAATCCTAATATATGTTTGAAAAAACAATAGGATTCATTTTAAGCTATATACCGATTAGCGGCAAGCCGTACCTGACAACCGATACAAGCAATGTTGTCGAAGCCGACTACCCTCAGGCACATTGGGATGATCAAAAGTATCATTAGACACCCGCATACCGAGCCGCTCCATAACGGCACGCGATCTGAGATTGTCAACGGCAGTGAATGAAACGATTTCCGCCAAGTTCAGCAACTCAAAACCAACACCAAGGGCACCCCTTGCCGCCTCAGAAGCTAAGCCCTTGCCCCAGTAAGAAAAGGCGAGCCGCCAGCCAATTTCCACGCAAGGAGAGAACGGAAGCTCGGGCGCCGAAATATGCAAGCCTACAAACCCAATAAATTGGCCAGTTGCCTTCGATTCGGCTGCCCAAAAGCCCCAGCCGCGCTCAGCGATGAGAGACTCGCAACGGACAGCCATTGCATCGCTTGCAGCGCGATCAAGGGGCGCGGGAAAGAATTCCATGACTTTCGGATCTCTGTTCAACGCGGCAAATGGCTCGCGATCCGTTGCAAGCCACTGACGCAAACGGAGGCGTTCAGTATCGAACTCAATTAATTCAACCATTTATCGGGATACTCCTTCGTAAGAGGATTGTAACGACAAGCTATGGAAATTCAAAATTCAAAAAACATTATTCTAAAAACCTTAGAGGAGCTTAGAAACACCCAACAAGAACTGATTCAAGCTGAAAAAATGGCGGCTCTAAGGTAGTGTTTGCCCTGAAAAGATTTGCCCGTTTTGATCAGCTTGGACAAAAAAATTTTCGCCCTCCTGCACTAGGTTTATTCGTATTGAATAGATTTCGTCAACTCAAATACGAGGAAGTGATTGCTATGATTTAATGGATACGGTGGCGGGCCGACAAGTCCATGAGATGGGGTTAATTTGCGCCAAGCGGGACTGGTTAAAAAGCCTTCACAGACAGGCCATATTATGTTCAAATATAGACAGTTTCAAGCAGATACTGTCAACCCAGAAAGAGTGAATTATTTTGACCTATAACATGAACCAGACAGAACACCAATTAAGTCCCGACACGCAAGCCATTTTACTCCTATGTGGGCATTTTGGAAAAAAAACGCTCAGTGAAATTAAACCACTGAGCGCCTCAGAATATGCTTGGCTGGCACAATGGCTACAAGAACAAAATATGCGTCCGGCGGACTTATTAAACACTGCCGAGATGCTCAAAACTAAACATCTTGCTTATAAAAAGATCACAGCGGCACGCATAATCAGCCTATTAATGCGGGGTAGCGCACTCGCTCTCGCGGTTGAAGGGTGGACAAATAAAGGACTGTGGATCATCAGTCGCAGTGACGAAGCCTATCCCATGCGCCTGAAAAAACAGTTAGGACAAGCCGCGCCCCCTATTTTTTATGGTATTGGACAAGCCGCCTTATTACAAAAGGGCGGCTTAGCGGTAGTCGGCTCACGGCAAGTTGATCAAAAAGTGATTGATTTTACAAAAACAATTGCAAAAAAGTCGGCCCAACAAAGGATTACCATTATTTCAGGCGGAGCGCGTGGAGTAGATACGGAAGCGATGTTGACCGCTTTGAGACACGGAGGCACAGCGGTTGGTGTATTGGCAGAACGTCTAACACGCGCCGCTGTCGCGGGTCAATATCGTGAAGCTTTACGAGAGGAACGACTAGCCCTGATTTCTCCCTTTGATCCTGACGCGGGATTTAATGTTAGCAACGCGATGGCTCGCAATAAATATATATATACCCTGTCAGATTGGGCCGTTGTCGCCAACAGTGCTTATCAAGAGGGCGGCACTTGGGCGGGTGCCACCGAAAATTTCAAAGCGCAATGGGTGCCGCTCTTTGTCCGCAAAGACGAACAGATACCGGTTGGTAATCAAGAATTACTCAAGCAAGGCGCGATTGCAATAGACAAAAAGCAGTTGCAAACGCTGACCGATTTGCGTCAACAATTCTCGCAACTCAGTGATACACCACAAGTGGATGACGCTAACAAAACTAAAGACTTATTTGAAGTTGTGTGGCCTTATGTTGAGCAAGAACTGGTGACCGAAAAAACGGAAAAAGTGCTGGCAGAGCGTTTAAATTTACACAGTACCCAACTCAAGATTTGGTTAAAACGCGCTTTAGAACTGGATAAAATCAAGAAATTGAAAAAACCTGTGCGTTATATTATAAATACTGACTCACAGAAAAAAGATGAACAAGAAACTTTGTTTAAGTCGTAATATAGGAGTCCAAGATTTATCTTGGACACCTCGCCTGCTTTGTCTCATTGCAGCCGCAATCGCAGATTCGGATCGCCAAACAGAGTGAACATTTCCATATTATCTATGGAGACACCTAAATTTGTGGCGACGATTTTAGCCTGGGTGATCAGGGGGCCTATTTCAGTTTTTTTGTCATTAAACAGACGCTTAAATAATTCATTGACGATAATTTCATGTTCGTGGGTATAGCCCAGCCCGGTGGAAGCGAACATGCCAATAGCCCCTTTGCCGTCCGCTTTGAGAAACACCTCCGCAAAGCTATCACTGCTGCCAGCAAAAGGTTGATGGAAGGAAAACCAGCCGTTTTGGCAGTTCAGCGCAACCACAAAAGTGAGTTTATCGGGATTGTTTAACAACGCCACATCTTCAAATCTAAACATCCTTTCCCCCGTTCCCGCCCAGAAATTGATGCTGCCATGACCCGTGTAATTTGTCAAAATCGCGCCAGCGTTGATGCTTTGAATAATATTCTGCCTCACCGCATTGACTTCAGCCTCGTTAGGCGAGAGGCCCAAATAGACCCCCTGATGGCTATAATCCGTTAAATATTCATCTATCAGCCGCTTGGAAAGGTTTTCAAAATCCCCTCTTTCATCATTATCTGCCACAAGGAGAACATTCTGCTCCCAACCATCCAATGGAGCTTCCGGATAGCGAGTCAATTTATTAACCACCGCATTCAGTTCCGCTTGGGTTTTGACCGGTATGCGTCCCAGAAACATATCAGGCAAAGAATCCTCGCCGCTGACAAACCAATTGTCACTGGTAGTTTCCCCCATCATGACAGTATGAAAACTATGAGTGGGGACATAGTTAATGCCATGCCCCAACTCATTTAGGGTATCTTGGTTGGCATCGCCCACCAACACCACATAACTCGGGCGGGGCTGCGCGTAATTTTCGTAGGCATAAGTGAGAAAATCCTTAATCGCCTGCGGATCAGGCATACCGTGATTAAATTCATCATAAATATCCGACACTGGCACCGCCATGACATTCTTGCCGCGATCCGCTACGAGGCTTTGTAGCGCGTTGATGTTAAAGCTATCGTGATAAATGATAAAATAATCCGCCTGATTGCCGGCACATTGAAGCCGGATGATGGGCAAATCAATAGAGATCGCGGCCGGTTTCAATAGTTTGCTAAAGCTAAAGGCATAGTATGTTTTACCGCCGTCCAAGTTATCGGCATACCTAATTTTAAAGCCGCCCGTGCTGTCCGTCGATATTTCCCCTTCCAGCAGCGGCACGACTTGTAGCGGATCGGTGACATCCAGCACCAACATATCTAGCCCGCTAAAGCCACTGACAGTCATATTGTGTTGCCCTTCGCCACTCGCCTCAAATGTCAGCTCCTCCTGAACAGCGCTCGTCTTGGCTGTATATTCGATTTCCAGCCAGTTGACATAAAGGCTATCCACCGTGGCTTCGGTATCCATTGCTGAGACGAGGGTGACGGTATTCGCGCCTTCGCGCAGCTTAGCTTGCGGGACGCTGACTTCTTGCTGATAAACCTTTTGACCGTTCCACAGGGCATTATGGACTTCGACACCGTTGAGCCAAATTTTAGTGTGGTGATCGGGGTCATTCCCAACATCGTCGCTTTTGCCTTGCAACATCACGCGGATAGTGGCGTTTCCTGATGGGGCCACATGGTGCAATGTGACCGGCATCTCTAGGGAATTGACATCGCCTTGGAGTTTTTCCCAGAACAAATGGTCATTGCCGGTGCTATCATGCATCGTCCGTGACCAATAGCGCGTGTTTTTCTCGACATGCACAGTCTGTCTGAAATTTGTAATCTGTGGATAGGAAGCCGGTGCGCCATCTTTAAGGTTGATTCTTGCCCCCCCGGCTGGTCTAAGAGAGAGCCGATACACATTGTTGCGGGTATAAGGCCCATCTGCCCCTTCCGCGTAAAAATATAAAGCATCACCCGGCCCGAATTGGCCGTCTTCCACCCCGGCAACAAAGATAGGCACGGCTCGGCCTTTATAGGTCATGTGGAGCTGAGAAACCTGTTGGGCATCCAGCACCGACAAATCCACTCCCGAAGCGAGAATGTCGGCATAGGTGATCGCATACACACCGGTTTTATCTATGCTGATTTTTAAGGCGGGCGGCAGTGGCGGGCAGCTATCCCTTGTCGTGCGGGTGCTACGGCGCAATACCCGATTGCTAGTCGCATCATTAATCAGCAAATTACTTAACATTTGATCAAACGCAGGCGAATCTTCCACCACAGGCTCGGAAACCTTGCGTGTATCGTTATAAAAGCTAACCCTGACACGCAGCCTTTTGTAAAGTTTAACAGTTTGTTGAACCGGATTGTGTTGCACTGGAAAAAACTGTATTTGCGCCACCCTTTGTTCGCGGATACGCCCAATTAGGCCGATTTTGACCGGGCTTGCCGGCTGGAAATGGTCAGCCTCATAACTTTGTGGCTCCGGTATAAACGTCTCGGGCTGTTCTGGGTTAAAAGTCGGAGCGGGCGGCAGCAGAATGCCGGATAGGATTTCAGTGTCGCTGTCTAATATTTCCAGTTGAATCTCGCTGCCCTCAGGTACAGCAATTAATGTACCCCGGATCAGTAATTGGGGTTTGCCCTGATCGTGAGTATAGCCCGTGCCGGCGATATGTATGGCTTGGTACGTGTTACCTGATAACTGTTTTTCAGAGATCACCGGAGCAGGTGTTGTCAGTTCCAAGGTAAGCGATTGGGAACTTTCGTCAAGCAGCGTTATCAGCGACTCGGCATGACTTGGGACATTGGATAGTGAAAAGACTATTCCAAAAATAAACCATAAGTTACAAAAAAAAGAGTGAAGCAATTTATTCATACGGTACTCTCGCTTAAATTACAGTATTTTGGACTCCAAAATACCCGACGTTAATTGGATTTCATCCAATCCTTTAAAATTGTTATTTGATTATTTTGCGCTACAAAAGTCTGCGCTTTTTTATCACCGCGTAACATACGCCAAGCCATGCCACTATACTTAACTAAGAGATATTTTAAACGCACCAGATAGTAAAAATAAATGCGAAAGGAATTTTTGGGTACGTCATACATCTCGGCTAGACTCTCAAGCGGTGGAAAGATTCTTTCCAAAAAGATCGACAGTTTCTCTCGAAACGACTTATTAGGTATCCATAATGCCGCAAAAAATTTTTCGTGCGCTCTCCAACGATTAATAATGTCTAAACGGGTAATTTCCTTGAGCTTGACAACCAATTCCAAATTAAAATCGCTAGGTTTAAAGCGCTCAAATACTTTTTCCGGCACACTAGCCGCCCCCCAATCACTAGCCGTATACAGCGTCAGATAAAGCGCTTTCTCGGCTTTCCATTGGCGAGCGCGATGAAATAATAAATCCCAATCGATTTCATAATAACGGATAGTATTGTGAATATCACATAAAAACCGCATCCCGACAAAACGGTTTGAATAACCTCCATGAACACACAAATGGAATAATAAGTCTTCAGGAGACAGAGTTAATACTTGGACAGTTGCTACCGTAAATGATCGTGCCTGCTCCCATAAGATATCAACCCGGTTTTTGAAAGGTACTGTTGGGCTGAAGAGCGTCCAATGAATTTCTATGGGAAACGCGCCTTTTTTGAGAAAAGGTTCCAAATGAAGAGACATTGCACATTGCGTTTTGATACTGGGACGCTCCGTTGGACCATATCCCATTTCCAACAATATTTTCTCAGATTGACCCAAATCGGCCTCTTTCACCAGCAAATCAATATCGCCAATGACCCTGAGTGCCTCGTTTTGATAAACTGTTTTTGCCAGATACGCGCCCTTTAGCACAATCACTTCAATACCAGCATCTTGTAACCGCTTTAAGACATCAGCCAATTCCTGATAATACTGTGCATTTTTGAAAGCGTTGTGGTGATAATTTTCGCATAAAGCATCAAGCACTCTCTCGGGGACTTGAAGGCTTGCATTGCTTAATCGGTGGTAAAGCAAGGGTGCCACACCATGTTTAGTGGCCAAACCCAACAAGGCTTCCCATTCAGCGTTGGAGAGTTTGCTCCTGTCCGACCCTTCACAGAGAAAAGCCAACAATAAGTCAATCAGTTTTTCAGAGGGCATCAGCTTTAAATTAACCTGAGACCTGCGGGGTTGCCTTATCTGAGTTATTTGGAAACAACTCTATTAATGCTCTCCACTGTCTGCTCTAAGCGGCCCGGCGTTAACTGATAACATTTAACCGGTGCCAATATTTTAACAAGCGGCTGGATTAAGCCAGCCACGCTACCCTGGAAATCTTCCTGAAGCAACACAGATCGATGACTGCCTAAAAAATACTGCAACAGGGATATCGCAGCAGTCAGCTTGGAAATCTCCTGCAACTGTGGCGTATTTTCAAAATAGCTTGGAGCAACAGCACTTTCTTCAACATCCAGCACTAAAACACCCAGCTGTTCACAGGCTTCATAAATCTTGTTAACATCTGCCTCTTTGGCCTTGAAAACAGGAAAAAAACCTTCACTCTTTTTAAAATCTTGGATCACTATACCCTGTAAATTTGCCCACAATCGGGCGGGCATACTGTCCAAGGTAACCTTACAGATTCTATCATCCGCTTTATCTGGTCGCTGAACAATAATTAAACAATGAGGTTGACATTTATCGCCCAACAATGCGGATGAAAAATGAATCGCCATTCTGTCATCCGTTTTGAGAGCCGTCTGATGGGAGGGCAATTCCCAGCCCCTTTGCTGAAAAACCTTGAGCGTTCCCATCCGCACCAACAAACTGCGTGGATAAGGCGTTAACTCTCCATTATTTAACCCCAGCGCCGCCGCTTCATCAGAGAGAAATTTGAAACCCTGCCGCACCAAAGCCAGCGTAAGTGTCGTTTTGCCGCAACCTGAATCCGCAGCCAAAATGACACCTTTCCCACGGTACGACAGAGCGGCAGCATGAAACAACAAATGTGAGCGTATCCGCGCCAAGGTGTTACGCAAGATAATCCCGTGTGCCAGTGAAGGCAACCGCGTCGGATCTTCTATTATGTAACAATAGTCTTTCGTGATAATCCCAGCCCGTCCGCCAACATCTGTCAATACTTCATATCTCACTGTCTCGCCGTCATTATCCCTCACGGCGAAGCGCCGAAACATCACATCCATTAAGGTGAGGGTGTCCGCATGATCGGATCGCAGTTCAACGGTTTGGTCAAAAAACTTGTATCTCTGTATTTTCAAAATGGCTAACCTAGTTTAGAGGAGTCCAAGATAAATCTTGGACTCCTACCAATCATATACTCTAGTCGAAACCACCTTGAAGTGAACAACCTAACACGGTCACCGTTTTAAGCATGTCTTCCTCTTTATACACCTTGATTTTTGGCGGCATATAGGCTGGCATCGCGGTGTCAGTTGCCTGCTCTTGGGGTTTTTGGGTTTGCTTGATATTTTGCATGAAGATTACTCCTCTTTGTTAGTTTAGAATAATGTGTTAACAGATTGCGCCATTACAGTCGGGGGTGACTTGCGCCTGCCGACCGTAAGTCCAAAACATTCGTAGGACAAATAATAATTAACTTAAACAGTAGTATAGTATAAAAAAAAATTTATGTCAAGTCAACAAAACCATTTACGCCTTAATTTTTTTGTGCAGTCTACCACTTTTCCGCACAAATGTTAACCCATTTTTGCTAATTTTTTTAAATTAAATATCTGTCCAAGATAAATCTTGGACTCCTACCAACCGAGCAGCTTTGCATATTCTTGGTGTCCTTGATTTAATTCAGGCGAAAATAATACTTGCACAAAGCAAAACAAAAAATTTGTGGCATTATTTTTAATAAAAAAAATAGCGCAATTACTTAAAAAGCTTACATACTAGCTCAGTTGGGAGAGCATTGGTTCGAGCCCTGCATATGACACAACCGTTTTTTCGACTTGAGGTCAGAATGTTTGTTCAGAACGATTGGATTAAGACGGGCATATTACTTTCTTTCATCGGTGTATCCACTTTAGGGATTTTTGCTTTTGCCCAGCAAACTATTGGGATTATTAAAAGTCATCGGCGGGAAATTACGGGGGCCAAAGGTCATGTCATGCAGGTCGTATATGCAGACATGGCTGAGACATTAGTGGATATTGGTAAAGATGGTAACGGCGACCAAATTTATGAAACTATGAATCCGCGTTGGAATAACAGTCTTTACGTAGGGTTAAACACTGTTAAAAATTTTCTTGACAAATATCCCTTTTTAGGTAAAATATTAGCGCCTGAAATTGAGCGATTGGGCTAAATGACAGGGTATCTCATATAAAACCGCATGGCGTTGGTTCAATGAAGGAAAATTACCGGTTATAGCTGAACAGACCGCAACCGGAACGATTTTAATTAAATCCTCCAAGCCAGAAGATAACAAGGAATGTGTGGTTTATGCCCGTGTTTCTTCAAGAGATCAGAAATCTGATCTTGATCGGCAAGTAGCAAGAGTTATCAGAGCCGTGACTAAACAAGGCTTTATGGTTTCAAAAATGGTGACAGAAATCGGTTCTGGTTTAAATGGGCATCGTCCTAAACTCAAGCGATTATTAAGCGATTCTTCGGTAAAAATCATTGCAATTGAACATAAAGACCGATTGATGCGCTTTGGATACGAATATGTTGAATCGGCCTTGCAATCTCAGGGTCGTCGTTTGATTGTTGTAGATAATCAGGAGTTAAAAGATGATTTGGTAGAAGATATGATAGCTGTACTAACTTCTTTTTGTGCGAGGCTTTATGGTCGAAGAGCGGCTAAAAATCAAGCTAAAAAAGCATTAGAGGTTTTAACAAATGACTCTAACACTCACCCATAAGATTTGTTTAGACCCAACATATTCACAAGAACAATACTTTAGGCAAGCTTGTGGTATTGCTCGTTTCAGATGGAATTGGGCTTTGGCAGAATGGAAAAGCCAGTACAATGCTTGTTCCAAGCCAAAGGCTTTGGAACTGAAAAAGCAATTTAATGCGATTAAACCGATTAAATTCCCTTGGATGTATGAGGTCACTAAGTACGCGAGTCAGCAACCTTTTATACATCTACAAACGGCTTTTAATCGTTTTTTTCAAGGAACCTCCCATTATCCACAATTTAAGAAAAGGGGGTTGATAACAGCTCCACATTATATTGTCAAATATTGACAATCAAGATATTTTATTCCTATTGACTCGCAATAATTTTAGGTGTATCCTTTCGATTTTTAAAATTGTATTTGTGATTCCCAAGAGGAATTATCTAATGGAAATCAGACTGAGTCACAAGATATGTTTAGACCCAACTTATAAACAAGAACAATATTTCAGACAAGCTTGTGGAATTGCACGATTCACTTGGAATTGGGCATTAGCAGAATGGAAAAATCAATATTTCGAGGGTTTAAAACCATCCGCTTTTGAACTTAAGAAACAATTTAATGCCGTTAAACCGATTGAATTTCCTTGGATGTACAATGTGACCAAGTACGCCAGTCAACAGCCTTTTATTCATTTACAAGCGGCATTTAATCGTTTTTTTCAAGGAACATCCCGTTATCCAAAATTTAAAAAAAGGGGACACCACGACAGTTTTTATATTGCTAATGATCACATTAAATTAGATGGTAAGCAGATAAAGCTTCCCAAACTGGGCTGGTTAAGAATGCGAGAAGCCTTGCGCTTCTCTGGAAAGGTGATAAGTGCCACGATTTCTAATAAAGCAAACAAGTGGTTTGTAAGTCTTAATGTTGAATTATATCAAATGCCTAAGTCATGCGATAGCCAAGCTGGCGTGGGTGTTGATCTAGGTATTAAGGCACTTGCTACTTTGTCAAACGGGGAAGTTAGAAAAGCACCAAAACCACTGAAAATGTTTTTGAAGAAGTTGAAACGTATGCAACGTTCTCTCGCTCGCAGAGAAAAAGGCTCACATAATCGGCATAAGCTTAGGCATAAGCTAGCGAAAGTACATGCCCAAATCACAAATATTAGGCTCGATTCGCTTCACAAGCTGACGACTTATTTGACTAACAGCTTTGGTGGCATTGTGATTGAGGATTTGAATGTTTCTGGCATGTTAAAAAACAGTAAGCTTTCTCGTGCCATTGCAGATATTGGTTTTTATGAGTTTAGACGGCAGCTTGAATATAAATCTCAATACAAAGGTAACTATTTGTTAATTGCTGATAGGTGGTTTCCTTCTTCAAAAACCTGTTCCAACTGTGGTCATAAAAAGGAAGAACTTAAGTTATCAGAACGTGTTTATCATTGCGAAGCTTGTGCTCAGGAGCAAGATCGCGATTTAAATGCGGCTCTTAATTTGAAGAATCTTTTATTTCAGTCGAGTTGATACCAAGTGATACCGGGAGTTCCTCGGGAATTAACGTCTGCGGACAAGACGGCTCTGCTTCTGGATTTTCCAGAAACAACCAGCTTGGTTGAAGCAGGAACCGAACCGTGGTGATGTTTGTCCACAAATCGGAGAACGGGAAGACTGCTACGCTCAATATAAATCTATTGTTAAGTTTAGAATTCCTGAACCTCCTGAGGGAAAACAATTACTGAATGTGCGTCAGCGGGTTTATTTGAAAAATAATTTACTGATTGGCCCTGGAACTCCTCCATTAGAAGCCGTACATGCCATGTGGTCAATGTGGGATAATAATTATCAAACAACAAATCCTTCTCAATATCAGGCATGGTCGCAAACATATCATTATGCTTCAGGCGGAACGCTCATATATCCCGATGATGTTGCTGACAATTTGTCTTTAACAGTAGCCGATGATTTTTCTCATAACCCAATAGTAGACAAGGGGATGTGGTTTGAAATGACAACGGGGCACCAGCCCTACTGGGATACAAAAAAGGGAACAACGGGAGGGGTAACAGCTTATCGTCTTGAAACGGCTCGGATACCGGAAAACCACAGTCTTAGCTGTGGTCAGCATCGTAAATATGAATTTGGAAAATCAGGTTTTTATCGCCCTCAACTGGTTATTATCTGGGGTGATTTGCCTAGCAGTGGCAGTAAGGATTACGCATCCATTACAGTTGATACAGAAACTATTGTGCGCCCATCCTCTAAGCCTCTCAGAATTGGATACAATGTTCCATGGCATTCTGTGCAAGGCATAACGACACACGGAGAAGCTTACGACGGTAAACATGATATCTGGGATGAAGACAAACATCGCATTTATCCGGAAATTATCGAAGAACTCAAGCGTTCCCCCGGGCTTAATTATCGCTATCCGGGAGGAACAACAGGCAATACCTTCATTTGGACTCATTCTATTGGGCCGGTTAAAAACCGACCTCATCAGGAAGGGTTGTTTACTTTGTGGCGAAAATGTTTATTTGGTTTCGATGAATTTATGAAAATGGTGCGTGAAGTTAAGGGTGTCCCTCTCATACAGGTTAACATGTCGGTTCCAACCCAAACTCCGGAAGTTGCCGCAAACTGGGTGAGGTATGCCAACGCAAGAAGTGGTGAGTGGGCAGATAAACGCAGAAGAAATATAGCGCGTCTTGGTGGCAATACGCAGGTGCCCTATAAAATCTACCGATGGGAGTTGGGAAACGAGTTGGACGGAATGGGGGATAAAAACCAAAATCCCGAAAGAGATGAACATGGCGTTCGATATGGGATGCTTCCCGATGTTTACAGGGTAAAAGTTGCCAAATATAGTCATTGTTTGATGATAATAGTCAAAATATTGACCCTGCTGCGCCAATCTCAGGCATTGCCTATCATCCCTATTTTGATGGCATGAGTGTTCCTTTTCAAAATGAGTATATGTTGCAGCAATTGAGTGATTTTCAAATTTTTCGTATACCTGAAGCCAACCGGAATATTCTATTAACAGAAAGTGCCAAATGGTTGAATGGTGGACATTATGCCACAACAGGGACGCAGGGTGTGCTTGGAACAGGTGATTATTATATTACAGCCGCAAAATTATCCGGTGTGAGGGATATATATCAGCATCACATGGGCTCCACCGTGCGGATGGGGGCTCCAGATCCAATCGACCCATATCCTGCGGGGTCTTTCTGGCCGACTCCTGAAGAAACAGGTCTCATTGGAAGAAATACGAAAACAAAATTTCGTCCTCGCCCCATTACCAAAGCAACATATTTGTTAAATAAGGTTCTTAAGGGAGATATGTATCGCACGCTCAGCGTGTCTCCTTCTGGCCCAAGCTATGCTTTAGATCCTGTAAAATCAAGAGGATACTATATTAATGCTATTGCGATTGTTGACAGACAAGAAAGAATTCTTAGGGCTGTGAATAATGAGCGGGGATATGGGAGTAAACGGTTATTAGTCGTGAATCGTTCCAGTTCACGCATGAAAACTCGTGTTTCCTGGCCTACCTTGATTCAACAAGCTGGCGGAGGTTATTTAAAAATGAGAGGATTTAAGCATAACAATAAACAAAAGGAAACAGAAGCATACCAGGAAATGACTGAGATTAATAAGATTTTTTTTGTAAAGGACAGCAGTGATTTTTATATCACACTACCACCGCGCAGTTTGATTGTGTTGTACCGGTAGCACTCAGGGAAGCCAATTGATTTTCTTTATGGTTTTTTTATGATGAATATTAATATGTTATTCATAATAACAAAGGTGTTTAATAACGCAGTAGAGGCCAATTTTCCGCCTTCGGGCGAAGAAAGTGATTTTCTATAGACTGGTCAATAATTTCCAGCCCATAACGGGTAACGGTGCAAACTTCTTTAACACTGTCCAATGAAAATGCTGAAATGTGTGTATTGGTGATCTGATTGAAATATAACAAACCACCATAAGGTAAATCAGGCGCGTATTGAGGTATATAAATGACTCTTGAGACTTTTCTTTGAGCTAAGTTCAAAAGAAAATTTTTTAATTGATCTTCAGAATGCTCCGTTTGGAAATGTTTAACAAACAAGCTAAAATCCAAAATTGGACAGATTAAAACTTCCGTATTAAAGGGACGAATGTTGTTTTGGTCAATATCACATTCATGAGTCAAAACATAGACAAGCCCCTGTACTGTCTGAAATATTTGCTTTTCATCATTGTAAATTGGATAACGAATACCTGAATAAATCTTACCTACACCTAAAGTTACCTCCTTGCTAGGAGGCGCAAAAAACTTACCCGCATCAAATGACAATCTCGTCGTAAAACTATTGTCGTATGAGCGTTCAGTGGTTAAAAATAAATGTGCTTGTTCGATATTCATAAAAATAAAAAAATCACTCCACAAATTCTCCTTCATGAATGATTGTCACGGAATCCAATAGCGTTTTATTCATAACACGCCTTTCTGATTCAGAAAGATGATAAACCGGCGCTTCTGAGGCGAGAACATCAGTGATGTCGTCAGAAGTCGTTTGGAAATACCGTTTAACCTTTTGTTCTTGAGGACGTGTCCCATAATAACGATAAAGGTTTAATTCTTGATAAAATCCAAGTGTCAACATGATTATTACTCCACCATTTTCTCCGAAATATCCGTTGGAATAAGGCTAAAAAAAGCGTCATTTTTAAATTGACGTGCTTTTGTTATCCACCCCAAAATTTCTTCCATCGTGGTTGCTTGATAATTTTTCGGTGTCGAGACATCAATATCTACCACAACAGAAGTATTTTCAGGCAATTCACCATTAACAAAATAGGCAGAAGCAATTCTCGTCATGGTTTGGTGAGAATCGTCATTCTTAACTAGATAGTTGAGGTTAGTTGGCTCCGTTAACGCTTGTTTAGCTAGGCTAATTTCTAAATTAAGTGAATTAATATCAAGTATATAATGTTTATCAGTCGTTAAAGCATTGAGATACCTGAACATGATTTTAGAGATAGAAATGCCATTAAGTGTTGTAAACAAGGTTTCAAACGCCAGTGCCAATTGTCGTAGGAAATGATCTCCGCCACAATATTTTCCAACAACATGATAAGAAAAAACATTTTCTCCAATTTGGACGCGATATTGCCCCATGCTGTCTCTGAGTTCTATGAGAGGCTGATATTCGAGTTGCTTATCAAATTTTCTCATTTGTATTGGAATATCGGCAACTGGAAGCCGCTCTTTTGAAAATGAACGCCAATATTCGCCATCACTCAGACGACCAATAATAATTTCAGGCAATTCATCGCTTTGAAAATGGACTTCGCAAAGGGCTTCAACAGTACTGTCGTTCTTTAATTTTTTAGGAAACATTGTTGGTCAATTGAACTTTTATGTAGGGTGGATTACGCGGCGCTAATCCACCTGACATGGATTTTTGCCTTATTGGATTAAAAGCCTTCTCGTTTTGACAGCACCCAGCAGTGCCCCACGTTAGGACTTATACTATTTTGGAGTCCAAGGCTTGTCCCGCATGGACTCCAAAATATCAGTTATCCCTTCGCCATAGCTTAGGGTTACTTTAAGCGGCTGGCGGTGCTGAGCCTTCTGCGAAAAGGAATTTTTCCATCTCTTGTTCAAGCATTTTGCGCGTTTTAGGATCGGCGGGCGACAAACGATATTCGTTAATCAGCATGGTTTGTTGTTTTAGCCACATTTGCCACGCCTCGTTAGAGACATTTTCAAAAATTTTTTGGCCCATTTGCCCTGGATAAGGGGGGAATTTTAAGCCTTCGGCTTCTCTACCCAATTTGACGCAATTAACCATGCGAGTCATAGTAATAATTCTCCTGTTTTAGGTGAAGTGAGTTGTGCAACTAAGCGTACCACTGGGGCTGCTAATCCATAAGTTTGACTGGTGTTATACCAATCTGTGTCTCTCAGTGCCACCGTTTGACAAGCCTCGGCTTCGATTGGCATATGTACCGGGGTGATGTCTAAATGAAAATGGGTAAAAGTGTGGCGTAAAGTTCGCCAAGTATAACATTTTGGGGCGGTGCTGTTGAGATGTTGTTGACACCATGTAGGAATATCAGCTGCCGTTGGACATTCGGGAAAACTCCATAATCCTCCCCAAATACCTTTGGGTGGACGCTTTTCTAACAAGATTTCGCCCAACTGATTTTGTAGCATGATAAAGGTGGTGGTTTTCACTGGTAATATTTTACGCGGTTTAGGCGTTGGATAAGCGCCCACCCGTCCATTTTGATGGGCAGCACAATCAGGATTGATAGGGCAAAGTACACACTGTGGGCGGCTGCGTGTGCAAACCGTTGCGCCTAAGTCCATGATAGCTTGAGTGTAAGCGGCGACGCGCTTGGTGGGCGTATTTTGTTCGGCTAATCGCCATAATGCCGCCGCGATTTTTGTTTCTCCCGGCCATCCCTCAAGCGCGTAGTAGCGGCATAGTACTCGTTTAACGTTGCCATCAAGAATGGGGTAGCGTTGCCCGTGCGCCAGTGCCAAGATAGCCCCCGCTGTTGAGCGCCCAATGCCGGGCAAGTGCATCAATGCTTCTAAGTTTGTCGGTAATTTTCCGGCATACTCGGAGCAGATTTGTTGTGCCGCCCGATGTAAGTTGCGGGCACGAGCGTAATATCCCAAGCCCGTCCAGTGGTGTAAAATTTCATCTAAGGTGGCGGTGGCTAATGTTTGCACCTTTGGAAATCGTTGCATAAAACGTTGGAAATAGGGGATGACGGTATTGACTTGGGTTTGCTGGAGCATGATTTCTGATACCCAGACACGATAAGCTGTGGGTTTGATTTGCCAAGGTAAATCGGTGCGTCCGTATTTGTCAAACCATGTGAGTAAACGCTGGTTGAATGTATTGGTTGGCATGGCTTTCGTCTTGCTTTGCCAAGTTAACTGCTTTGAATGTAGGGTGGATGACGCGCTGCTTAGGGATAAAACCATAAAATGATTAGACTAAGATAACGCATATTTCCTTCTTAATTTCTAATGCTCATGCAGGTAGTACTTTAAGTGCTGGTGTGGATCACGTTTGTGCTATACAAGAAGACGACACGCTGAACTGTTGGGGTGCCAATGATCATAATCAAGCCGATCCTCCCAGTGGCACATTTAGCGAAATCGAGGCTGGATTTCATTTTAATTGTGGTTTAAAAACCGATGGTACGATTGCCTGTTGGGGGCGGGATACTGCGGGTAAATTCACCAGATATAAGCTTGTCATATATATCTTCGCTTTCTCTCTCTCGCCACTATTCAAAGCAGTCTTTATCCAATCCGTGTAAAGTACGAATAGCATCTATCATGCCCTTACGATCTAAATTGAACCTATCAATCACATCAAAACCCAATTTCCGCAAAACTTTAGCTAAAGCCTGTACATCTTGAACAGGGGTTTCTAATGCTCTCTCCTGATATGCCAATCAGCAAAGCAGTACGTGGTGTATTCTCACTCCTGACTTATCATAACCTCAGCAAACGAAAACCAAGATGAGCGTTACAAATGTTCGGAAAATAGTAGTTACGAAACGCCGCCCGGCAACTATGATCCCTAGCATTCCAACCCCCGCCGCGATTAACACGGTTCATACCTGTAGAAGGCCCGGTCGGATTACTATAAACACTATTACCATAATAATCCTGACCATATATATCCTGCACCCACTCCCACACGTTTCCTGCCGTATCGTATATCCCAAAGGGATTAGCTTCAAAAGAACCCACAGCTACAGTCTCAGAACTATATCCATCACAATTAGCATTACTAAAACTAAACAACCACGATAACCCAAACCAATTACCCCACCAATATTTAGTATCTGTCCCAGCACGAGCCGCATACTCCCACTCCGCCTCAGTCGGCAAACGATACTTTTCACCAGTTTGCTCGCTTAACCACTCAGCATAAGCAGTCGCACCATACCAAGAAACATTAATCATTGGATGATTTTCATAACCATCTTCCACATCATAATCCCCAGTCGAACCGACAATATGACTACTAGGATTTTCCTTCTTACTCTCAAACCAAGGCTCATTTTGAGGCCCCCGACGTTTCACCGCATTTAAGAAACGCACAAATTCAGCATTAGTCACCTCATAACGCCCCATCCCAAACTCCTCCGTAATAGACACTCTATGTACCGGCCTCTCATCTAAATCACCATTCCCTTGAATATCCCCCATTTTAAAAGTTCCCGCGGCAACCCACACCATCTGAGGAGCTTTACTGTCATCCTTCAAACGATCTTGGAAAACTTCACCAGCATTTTGGCGACGTTGTTTCTGAGTGAGTGAATTTGGCACCTGCTCATCAGAATCTTCCGAAATCAGAGGTTCTGATTTTTGTATCGCTTGTGGACAGCTTTCAAAACAAAACTTAATCCCAGAATCTGAAAACCAAGGTTTTTGATGATGCTCCGTCGTTTTAGCCACTCTAAAAGCGATTTCATTAAACACATCACTAATATTTCTATTCCAAAAGTCTCTCTCCCTGAGAACTTCCAATAACTTACCAGTATATATACTATTTCTTGTATCAGAATCCTTATAATAAATACGTCCTAAAGCAGTCGCGTAGGCAACAAATACACCACGACTATCCATATTCACAAAACTGCCCCACCTATCTTTTTTCTCATCTCGGAGATTTTCTACAAAGCTATTAGGTAAACTACGGCAAGCATCCAGCACCATCAAATTCACCCCTTCTTTATTATAACGGCGCATTGCAGTAACAATGTAATTTGAGGAGATAGAGCTATATTCCAGCGAAACTTGATCTGTAGGCAGAGCATTTTTCGACCACAATGGCATCAAATAATTGGTATCATTATCACTCTGATCTTTACCACTAAAACCATGCCCCGAAAAGTAAAATAGAGCAACGGCTGGACTATCAGCGTTTATCAGGCGCCGGTTAAACTCTTGAATCAAGCGATTAAACTCTTTTTGGGTTACGTCATAACCTGCAATCACAGTAAAGCCAAACAGGTTTTTCAATAAATCTTTCATATCCTGGGCATCATTAATCGGGTTAGCCAAATAGCCCTTTGCTCCCGGATAGTGACTGTTACCGATAACCAGAGCATATCGAGGTTGAGCCTGAACATTGAGGCTGTAAATTATCAAAATCATCAAACTAAGATGACGCATATCTTATCCATTTAAATTAATATTGTTAATTGATGAATTAACTAATTTTATGAATGTAAAATCAAGGATTATTTATCATAAAGGATAAGGATATCTGGAACAACATTTAACGAGGTATCGGTGTGTGTCAAAAAAATATGATTTTTAACGCTACTAAATCTCCCTCAACAGACGAAAACCGAGATTAGCGTAGCGATAATCCGGGGAGTCGTAATGGCGATACGCTGCCCGGCAATTCTGAGCGGGGCTAAGCCAGCCGCCGCCTTGTAGGGTGGGCAAGGTGTTTTGTTTGCCCACCAGCCCCGAAAGGTGGGCAACTAAATAATAGTACAACGGATTTACGGAAATAACGGATTAGGATATATCAGCGGAGCAAACTATTGTGATTGCCTGAAATTCGTTTTAATCGCTCCGGTATTTTAAATGTGATTTTGATGATTATCTGTTTGAGTCGTTTCGGTGGATGCTTCGCTATATATAATAAAGTAATAGCTCCGTTTTAATAATGATTACTACAGCTATGTCGGGTAGGATAGATATTGCTCCGTGTATGTAGATGATTATTTGGTTGGATAGTTTCGGTGGGTGCTATTGTTAAACTTGGCACTACAGGTCACGACTTTGCCTAATTCGCATGGATGAATACACCCTGCAATGCCAGTCTTCAAAACCGGACTTGAGGGCAACCATAAAGGATTGCCCCTGTCCCGTAGGGAACTTCGGCTCCTCCAGAACCTGCCTTATGCCCTAACAGGCTAACGCTTTCGCATTACAACAACATACCCGTAAGTGATTTCCAATCTACCAGGCAAGTAAGTGTCCGCAGCCAATAGTGTGGCTCATCATACTCAGTTATGCGCCTTACTCGCAATGGTATCTTAACAGCAGATATATTAAGCCCGTCCTATTGTTCTTTCACATTACGACTTGTTATCATCTCTCCGATTAGTCAGCATATCCAATCTCCCCCTTGGACGGTTTTGATTGGGGGGCAAACCCGATACCTACCCGACGTGCCAATGCCATTAAGTTAAGCAGCTTTATATATTATGGGATTCAGCCGTTTCGGGAAATCCGCGGAGCGAAATTCCTCCCGTAGGGAACTTAACGAAAAGGTGAAATAGGGTGGGCAACAAAAACATGTTGTCCACCCTACAATATCTCTTAACTTAATGGCATTGATTGGGGGGTGGGTAGGAAACTTCAAAAGAGTTTTAAATCCTTTAAAAGATCATTCACCGGCTCAGGAATTTTCTCCTTGTGTTTTTCGAGGAGTTTTTGTTTTTCCTCTTCAAGTTTGGTGGCAGCAGAGGCTTTGGCTTGTTCTAACAGTGCGGCTTCTAAAGCGGCTGAATCTACACCCAATTTTGGCGATTTTAAGTAGCCTGTGACTTTGAGAGGGATAACAGTACCTTTCAGTGCTTCTAGGTTTTTGTGATCGCCTGTATCCGTAATGACCGTTTTCAGGTCAAAATTCAGTTCTTGGCTGCTCATCGCAATCTGACCACTGCCTTTGACGCGCAATCGCGATGAGGTTAGGGATAAGTCGTCGTTATAGATACTGCCATTTTTGAACTGAAATGTCCCTCGCAGATTTTGAAAATCTGTTTGCGCCGTTTTGTCATCCGGTAAAGCTTCACCTTTGAGCAAGGCTCTGGCTTGACGGATAGAATGCTCTATATTCAAGCCTTTGAATACGCCGTCTAAAAATAAAAAGTTGAGGTTGCCGGTGAGGCTGTTTAGTAGCTGTTCATAAGTTGTGACTTCGCTGGTGAGTTGACTGGTCAAATTGGCTGTGCCAGTGATTTGGTCCTGCTCGACTAAATCTTTGAGCAAGGGACTCGCTTGAACATTGCTTAGGTTTTGATCAATATGGATACGTGGCGAGTTAGTCTGAGCATCCAGTGTGAGATTGCCTTGATAGTTGCCTTGATAGAGTGTCGCCTTGGGCGTCACTTTTATTTTGCCTTGCTTTGCCGAGACTTCAAGCAGTAAGTCATTGAGTTTTAAATTAGCCGCTTTGAGTTGAGCCACTTTTAAAGTGCCGTTGAGATTCAAAGCACGTAACATCTCTAGCGGTAGTAGCTCTTCTTCTTCTTCGCTAGAGGCGGGTTTGTTTGCCTTGGCTTCTTCAGAGGGTGGTAAATAGCGATCTATGTCGATCTGATCTAAGTTCAGATTGAAAGCAATGGTCGAATCTTGTTCAATGCCAATATTTCCTTCTAAATGACTGTTATCTAATTGTATTTTTAGATCAGTTAAGCGTAATTGGGATAAGGCACCCTGCAATTGCGTTTCTAGCGACAAGCTGTCTAATGCCTTTGGATCATCAGTAGGGACGGCTTGCCCTAAACGTTGCAATAATTGACGTGGGTTAAATGCAGCCACTTTGAGTGAGCCTTGTAAGGTAGGTTGGGAAAGCATTTGCTTAATATCTACTTGACCATTGAGCTTGACACCAAAGGCTTCAAGTGTAAACGTTTCGGTATCCAGTGTTTCTTTATTCAAGTCGATATCAATCACTTGGGTGTTAAGTGATAGCGTTTGTTTACCTTCTGGGATGTTGTCGCCTTGCACGGTGACGGTGATTTGCAACGGTTCTAGCCGGTATTGTTGATTTTCCAGATTGAGAGTGACTTGAGTGTTTAAATCTATTTGCCCAGTCAGTGTGGTGATGTCTAGGGCGGTGTTAAATTGAAGTTTAACAGGTTCATTCAGTACGAGGGCAGAAGTTTTGAAATTGAGATCGGAGAGGACATAGCGAGAGTTGGCTTGTTGATCATCCCAGACAATTTTGGCATGACGCAAGTCTAAGCCGTCGATTTTGAAACCTTTAAGGCTGGTTGACTCTTTTGGCTTATCTTCAGAATCACCCTTAGGTGCGGCTAAATCTTCCCAATTTGTGTGACCATCTGGCTTGCGTGTCAGGTTGATTGTGGCAGCTTCTAATAAGATAGTGCCGATTTCGAGGTGTTTTTTGAACAAGGGCAGAAGTTTCACTTGCACTCGTGCTTGGTCGATTTTCGCAAATTCAGGCGCATCAAAGCCAGGGGCATTGCCTAAACTGACTTTGCCTAGTTGTAGCCCTAGCCAAGGATAAAAAGTTAGCTTGATGTCGCCTTCAATGGTTAAAGTGCGCCCGGTGGCGTTCTCAACTGAGTTGGCAATTTGGGGCTTATAGTCATTGGGATCAACGACAAATATAATGATGAGGATGGCGATTAGCAGCAGTGCTATTATGCCACCCAGTATGCTTAGTAGTAGTTTCATAGTAGATTTAATATTCATCAGCGCGGCGGGCATCGCCTTTTACCCGCTCGACAGGATAACGATTTTCATTGATTTGGATTTTGGCTTGGGCAGCCGCAATCAAGTCAATATCTAGTTTATCGGCGATACGAATGAGATAAATCAATACGTCAGCTAATTCGTAACTGACAGCTTGTTTTTTTTCGGGAGATAACAAGCGGCTTTGTTCTTCAGTGCTCCATTGAAAATGTTCAATTAATTCAGCCGCTTCTGCAATTAAAGCCATGGCGAGATTTTTGGGCGAATGAAACTGTTCCCAGTCGCGCACGGCGGCAAATTCGGCTAGACGTTGGCGTAATTGTTCGAGGCTGTCAGTAGGCATTTTTTCACTTCAAAAATAAATTGCTGTCACACGCCAATACCAATCTTGCAAGCTCATTTGAACATGGATGGGATTATGGCCTAATTTTCCTAGTCTAATCGTGAAACGAGTAGGCGATTCAAAAAAGGCAAATGTCACCTGATCCCACATTGGGCTAATTTTACGCAAGTGTTCAAATATCCAATTGGCATCTATCATCATGTCCACCGTCGTATTCCCGACAATTTTCGCCCCTTGACGCATCATATCAGATAAAACATTTCCTTGAGGGGCTAAGTGGTTAGCTTTCCATTCGAGGTTTTCTTTGTGATCTCGGCGTACTGCTTCAATATCGATCAGTTTTTCAAATGCTACTTGGTCATTATTGACTACGGCATCATTGAGTTGATAAAGATGTACATAGGGCCACAGCAAATAGGCCATAATGGCTAAAAATATCAGTCCAGTAAAATATTTCATGTTTC
>JBDLJY010000032.1:0-30067 GCA_039714115.1 Pseudomonadota bacterium
GTCATGTAAAAGGTGATGTCGTTGTAACTAATTGGGATAGCAGAAAAACTTTGAGATAATTGCGTTTTTTTAGACATTGATTAATATTCCTTTGGTGATATGAAGTAACGATAGTCATAAACCTGACAGGTTTTAAAAACCTGTCAGGTTTGAGAAATGATTCAGACTGAATTGTTTACCGCAAAGTTGGGGAACGATAAATACGTTGGCTACGCTTCGCATATATGATGTTGGTGATGACTGGCTAACCATTCCATCAAACCCAAATGAACTAAAGTTTCAGATGATATACCACGTACCCGCGCCTCTTTTTCAACTTGGGTATAAAGTTCGGGAGCTAATGTGATACGTTGCCTACGTTTAGCCCTCACTTCAAATTCAACTGGGTATGTTTGCTCCCAATAATCGGCTAGGCTGTGAGTATCCCAAAAATTAGCAATTTCTTCTATAGTGTCTGCTTTGGAAATGCTAGTGAGTGGTTTATCATTATTTTCTTTCATAACGTCTTCTCTCCGAGTTATTCATGTCTCTTGCACTTATAATTAAAGCGGTATTAGCCCGTTTATAAATAAAAAACACAATAAGGTATCTGCCAGAATCAGTTTGACCATTTGCGGAATAAACATCTTTATTGGGTTCATATCCGGATTCAACAAAGCGATATCGTGGACGATTAAAAAAGACTTCTTCCACTTCATCTTGTGTTACACGATGTTTGATGGCTAGTTTTTCAACAATGTCGGGCAACCAGATAAAATCATCAATATACTTCATAAATAAACCAATTAGGTTGTTGAACAAATTATTAAATTGTCTGAATCATAATTTGCATAATTTGATAATTAACCGAATAAAACCCTATCAAAAAAACCATTCTGAAAATCCTTTAATCCTGCAAATCCTGATTCAGACATTATGAATAAACTTCACAGTTAGGCACTGCTTTTTTAAACTTGTCTAGCTCTAAATCGCTGATTTGATTTCCCCTGCAATTCAATCCCCACAACTTCGTCAAGGCGCGTAGCTATATATAACCATAACTGTTATCAGCAATGTAGGGGCAATTTAAAGTAACTTTTTATACCTAATTCGATGTGGATTATCCGCATCTTTTCCCAAACGGCGATGAAGATCCGCTTCATAATCAGCATAATTTCCCTCAAACCATACCACTTGACTATTGCTCTCAAAGGCTAAAATATGGGTGGCGATACGATCTAAAAACCAACGATCATGTGAAATCACTACCGCGCAGCCCGGAAAAGCCAACAATGCCTCCTCAAGGGCGCGTAGCGTCTCTACATCTAAATCATTTGTAGGCTCATCCAATAACAACAAATTACCACCACTTTTCAGCAACTTAGCTAAATGTACCCGATGACGCTCTCCGCCCGATAAATCCTTGACACGCTTTTGTTGATCGGGCCCCTTAAAATTGAAGCGCCCGACATAAGCACGGGATGGAATTTCATATTGACCAACAACGATATTATCGAAACCATCGCTAATCTCTTCCCACACCGTTTTTTCACCCGCCAGCGCATCACGCGATTGATCAACATAAGCCAGTTCTACCGTTGGCCCAATCCGCAATTCCCCAGCAGAGGGCAGTTCTTGCCCGACGATCATACGAAACAGGGTGGTTTTACCTGCCCCATTCGCTCCAATCACGCCGACAATCCCCCCTTTGGGCAGATTAAAATTGAGATTTTCTATCAATAAACGCTCACCATAAGCCTTGCGGACATTCTCCGCTTCTACCACTAAATCTCCTAAACGGGGGCCAGGTGGAATATAAATTTCTTGGGTGGCATTACGTTTTTCTATATCTTGGTTAGCCAATTCATCAAAACGGGCGAGACGCGCTTTACTCTTCGCATGACGGCCTTTAGGATTACTCCGCACCCATGCCAATTCTGCTTTCATTGCCCTTTGACGCGCCGATTCTTGTTTTTCTTCCTGTGCTAAGCGTTTCTCCTTTTGCTCCAACCAAGAAGAATAATTCCCCTCCCAAGGAATCCCCCGCCCCCGATCTAATTCTAAAATCCAACCTGCAACATTATCTAAGAAATAACGATCATGGGTGACGGCAACTACGGTACCCGGATAGTCTTGTAAAAATCTTTCTAACCACGCTACCGATTCTGCATCTAAATGATTAGTCGGCTCATCCAATAACAACATATCGGGGGTGGATAGCAATAATTGACATAAAGCCACACGACGTTTTTCGCCGCCTGACAATTGACTGACTTCCGCTTCCCAGTCTGGCAAACGCAAGGCATCCGCTGCTATTTCCAAGGTTCTGTCTAAGTCCCAAGCCTCCGCTGCATCAATGGCATCTTGCAATTTGCCTTGCTCTTCCAATAAGGCATTCATTTCCTCATCGCTCATTGGCTCGGCAAATTTCATGCTGATGTCATTAAAGCGATCTAATAAAGCTTTAGTTTCAGCAATGCCTTCTTCAACATTGCCACGCACATCTTTATTAAGATTTAATTGGGGCTCTTGTGGCAAATAACCGACGCGAATACCCGGCTGTGGACGCGCTTCTCCGTGATATTCTTTATCCACTCCTGCCATAATGCGTAATAAACTGGATTTTCCGGCGCCGTTTAAACCTAACACGCCAATTTTTGCGCCCGGAAAAAAGGATAATGAAATATCTTTGAGGATTTCCCGCTTAGGGGGCACGACTTTGCCGACGCGGTTCATGGTATAAATATATTGAGCCATATTAAGCCTCTTTTTAAATGTCAACCTTTTCACCCAAAAATTTAGGCTGCGTTCTTAAAATATATAAATCTAAGACTGCTTTCAAACGGGCAAAAGATTCTCGAATGGGCGTTCTAATGTCATGACGGAGAGGAACACCTCTCGCATTAAAGCCTATCGCCTTAATAGCATAAAAATCACTGATAAATAAAGCGCGTTTATTATGAAACGCCTGTGAAACAACAATAATATCATCTTGTGAAAAAATTTCCTTACAACGCACAATAGAATCTAAAGTACGAAAGCCGGCATAGTCCAATGTAATTGCATCTTGAGGTACGCCGAGTGCTATGAGCGATTTTTTCATCTCTATCGGCTCATTATAGTATCTGGTGCGATTATCGCCGCTGGCAATAATGTGTTCGATTTTGCCCGCCTTGTAAAGTTGCACTGCGGCATTAATACGATACTTAAAATAGCGATTAATACGACCATGGCGTAAATGCTTGCTCGTGCCTAATAATAGGGCTACTTTTTTTGCAGGGATAGCATTAACATCAGAATAAAGTCGATCTTGAGTCTGAAATTCCACCCAAAAATAGGAGCCGACAATAGGAATGCCTAACAGAAGGCACAAGAAAAGTACAGTTAGCAATAAAAATTTGAACAACAATAGCACTGAGAATAAAATATTTTTTAGCTTGTTTATCATAAGGTTTTACTCTTCACCAGAGATTAATTATCTGATTATAACTCTTTTGGGGGAGTTAATAATATCAACGGGTTAAAAATTAACGTCCTTTTCGTTCGATAGTTTCGGGAAATCCGCTCCGCTCCATTCCCGAAACAACTGATCTCGCTTTATTTTTACATTGAAATTATTTTTTCCCCCAAAAGCGTTATAATCAGTTAATTATCCGTATCATTCCATTCTGGCACAATGGCTTTTAGCAGCTTTTTGATATCACTTTCCGCGTAATTATCACAGACTTCTGCCAATTGCGTTAAGGTATCAATCAACGGTTCCCAATCATTACTACGGTGATCAGCTAACAGAATTTTAGCGTGACTTGTTTGACAAAGTTTTTCATCGGCGTGAAATAATTCTTCATGCAGTTTTTCGCCGGGACGCAAACTGGTGTAAACAATTTTAATGTCTTTTTCGGGAACTTTCCCTGATAAGCGAATCAGTTGTTCTGCTAAATAACTGATTTTTATTGGTTTACCCATATTTAGCACAAAAATTTCTCCGCCTTGCCCCATCGCGCCAGCTTGTAAAATCAACTGGCAGGCTTCGGGAATGCTCATAAAATAACGGCTTATCTCAGTATGAGTCACCGTAACGGGGCCACCTTTAGCAATTTGCGCTTTAAAAAGGGGAACAACGCTGCCGGCAGAGCCCAATACGTTGCCAAAGCGCACCGTGATAAAACGGGTAGCGGTGCGCCCATTCATGGCTTGACAAAATATCTCCGCTGCACGTTTGGTTGCGCCCATAATATTGGTGGGATTGACGGCTTTATCGCTAGAAATCAGAACAAAGATTTGGCAAGCTTGCGCTGCGGCGGCTTCGGCTATAATTTGGGTGCCTAAAACATTATTGCGAGCAGCTTCTCTGGCTTGCGATTGCAACATAGGAACATGTTTATAAGCGGCAGCATGAAATACTACTTCAGGATGATAGCACTCTAAAATATGGTACACCGCCACCGCATCAACAATATCACCTAGATGGGCATGTAATAGCAAATCAGGAAAATCTTGGCGTAATTGCATCTCGATTTTATACAGATTGTATTCACAACGTTCAACAATCACGAGGGCGGAGGGATTTAACTGTGCAATTTGTCGGCACAATTCTGCTCCGATTGAACCACCGCCGCCTGTCACCATCACCACTTTGCCCCCTAAGCCGGCTTCAATAATCTGCCAATCTAATTGAATTTTGGCACGTCCTAATAAATCTTCGATAGCAACATCGTGTAAGGCACTGATACTAACTTGTCCGTTGACGAGATTATCCAATTTGGGGAGGGTACGCACCGGCACAGTGCAGTGTTCACAATATTCCACCACGCGGCGCATTTGTTCGTTGGTAGCCGCTGGCATGGCAATGACAATTACATCGACTTGCAAAGATTCGACAGTTTCGGACAGTTTATCAATACTCCCTAGCACGGGCACACCTTGCACTTTGCCGCCATGCAGGCGCGGTTGATCGTCTAAAAAACCGACTGCATGATAACCGCATTTACAATTACGCAACATATCACGCACTAGCATATCACCAGAGGTACCTGCCCCCAAGACGAGGACACGTTGGGGGCCCGTTTGAGGGCGGAATAAAAATTTAAACGATTTAAACGAGTGTTCTTGCCATAAGCGATACAGCAAGCGGGGCATCCCCAGAAAAAAAATTAACAGTGCGGGATAAAGCAGCAAAGAGGTGCGCGGAGTGAGTTCTAGGCGGTTAAACAAAGCGAGTACTAAGGCAATGGCAAGCGTACCGAAAATGGCGGCGCGTAAAATCGTGGCCAAATCGGGCATACTGGTAAATCGCCAAATGCTCCGATATAAACCGCCATACCATAGTACAATGCTTTGCACTGTGACTGCGATGGGCAATACTTGCCAAAATACAGCCTCAACGTGTGGTAGTAAAGGCAAGCCGTAGCGGATAAGAATCGCCAACATCCACGCGAGGGTAACCATGCAAATGTCATGCAGGATGACGGGGAGACGGCGATAAACTAAAAACATGACGTATTTTTTTTTGCTAGAGCCTTATCCGAAAACCAGAGGGTAGGGGATATCAAACCCCGATAATACGATTAAGTTTTTATTTATTGAGAAAATTGGTCATCTCGTCAACTAACTTCTGCTTTCTTGCCTTACCCATGCTGCTATTAAAAGTCAGCAGGAGATTTTCGCCAGAACTTAACACTAAAACTGCCTGATAAAGGACTGTTTTAGAATTAAAATAAGATGAAGTGTTGAGTTTTACCTCAGTAATATTTTCAAGTGGATGTTCATTCACTTGTGTTCCTAGCAATCCTTGCCGCTCAATCTTTAAACTACCGACTGCTTTATCAAACGTCACCGTGATGATTCGCCTCAACTGCGCGAACATGCCGACAATGATAAAAATGCTCCCAATCAATAAACTCATCCAACGATTATCTCGCTTAATGACAAGTAAGGTTTCATTGTGATCATTAAGAAAAGCATTGATTTGATCCGCCATAATGTCCTGCTTTTCACGGCTAATTGTGCCATAATGGCTTAAAGGAATTTTCTCTGTCGGCGTTAACAATATGAGTTGGTAGTGAGGCTGTAGGAAAAAAAAACTATCCACCCCCCTTGTGTGATTCATCACTACCTCTGTACCTGTTATTTCTTGAATTGGAATTCTAAGTGTCTCTGACATTATAAACCCATAGGAGTGTTTTAGTTCACAACTACCTTGATTTAGTTGCACTTGTTCACAAGTGAAGGTTGACGCTTTGCTAAACAGAATAATTATCACCACGCCCATTATCGTGAAAAAGCTGCCTATTAACCAATAGGCGATAGGGCGGTGTTTAAGTATTAGTTGAGTTGGGGTGTGCTGTATGAGCTTCATCATGTCAGATGTTACCTGATTTAACTATTTATGTCTTAATAGTCTATGTGTATAAAAATATTGATAAATCTCGTTAATTAAGACCAGCGGGGAGAGCAATACCCCGCAGGTCGTTGATAAATCAACGAAAAATTAACATGCTGGGTATTGGTCTCCCCGCAGGTTTGCGGTTTATCATACTGGCATTGACCGCTACGGCGTAGACGGCACGTCACTTGCTTGAGGAATTGCAAGCATGAGCTTATATTCTTTCTCGATCAAATAATCGAGAACTTTTATCAGATTGACATAACCGCCGGCGATTTGGCTGTTTAAGCGGTATTTACCATTGACAAAGATGACTGGCACACCCCTAATACCATATTTTTCGGTCATGTTTATAGCCTTACCTATTGCCGTATCAACCCCAAATGAATGATAGGTATTGGTAAACTGAGCCTTGCTCACCCCAGATTTTGCAAAAAAACCCTGGATGGCTTGTTCATTCTTTCTCAGGGCGCTCCGTCTTTCATCATGTATCGCCTTAAAAAAGGGCGTGTGGATTTTCTCCAAAATACCCAACGCTTCCGCCGTGTAATAGGCTTTTGCCCCAGGTGTCCACCTACCTGCTTTACTGTACACTGCGGGTATGTGTTTAAAGTCCACATAATCTGGCTTAGTTTCTAGCCAGGACTGCACATGTTCGTCTAAGTAATAACAATGTGGACAGCCATACCAAAAGAATTCCACAACTTCAACTTTGTTTGGATTGTCGGTTGGTTGTGAGGATGCCAACAGCTCATATTTGCCGGCATAAGGTTCCTCGGCATGAGCCGTGACAAGTAAACTGCTTACGCTTAGGCAAACCAGTATTAACCATGCAGTTATAGGTGACTTCATCAGTCATTGTCTCCTTAATAAGTAGTGAACAAGTTTTAATTGAGGATTAATACAATCCCAGCATATAATCCGCCACTGCCTTCATTTCGTCATCGGACATTTTTGAGGCAACATCACGCATCATGATAGCATTACCTTCGGGCTTGCGGGCACCGCTTTTGTAATCCATCAATTGTTTTTTGGTATATCCCGCTTGTTGTCCGCTGACACTGGGATATTTAGCGGCGGGATTACCCTTGCCTTGTGGCCCATGACAGGCTATACAGGCAGGTACATCGGTCTCTTTATTGCCACCACGATAAATTTTTTGTCCCAGCGCGATAGTTTCTGCACTGGCTGAGCCGATTTTCGTGGTTTGGCTAGCAAAATAGGCCGCCAGATCATGCATGTCTTGTGTACTGAGCGGCATTGCCATAGGTGTCATGATCCCGTCTTTACGGGCAGCGGATTGGAAATTTTTAAGTTGCTGGACAATGACGCTGGCATGTTGCCCGGCAAGGTTAGGCCATAACGGATTAACGCTATTACCATCCGCACCGTGACAAGCCGCACAAGTTGCGGATTTGGTTTTGCCAGCCGCTGCATCGCCCGTTAAATCGGCATTCGTCGCGTAAGCCGTTGAACTGCCTAAAGTCAAAATACACAGAGTGAGTGTTAGTTTTTTCATTCGCTTGAACCAAAAATCTTTAACAGTTTGTTTTAAAAAGTGTTTATCGAATCGGCCTTAAGCAGGCGGATTGACTGTCAGTTGCCATGGCAACCTATCTAGGCTGCTATGGACAAACCTGAACGCATTCTAATTGAATCGAAAAAATGATGCAAGTTGTCATGAGTGTACCTTGCACCCATTTACTTTGTTGAGAGTAACATAAAAATGACTGATAACAAAATCCTGCCATTGTTGAAAAATATTTATCCCTTGTCATTATTTGATGATAAGGATTATCAAGCGATAGTGAATTATTGTCAACAGATACGGGTGGCAAAAAATGCGCCCATTTTGGAAGCAGGAAAATCATGGCCAGGCTTGTATTTTATCGTGGAGGGCCAAGTCCGGTTTGTGGTTAAAGTATCGGGACGATCCGTGGATTACAATAAGCTACACGCTTCTCAGCATTTCGGTCATTTAACATCAGATGCCGTGAACAATTTCTCGGTTTATGGTGCCGCACCGTCAACGACACTTTTGTACCTCCCAAAAAAGTATTTCCAAATATATGTGACAATGCATCCACAAGTTGAACAGCTCATCAGGGAATACCAAAGGCAAGAGGCGATTAAGGAATTTCTAATTCGCACTCCAGTGTTTTCGTATGTGCCTACACAACACTTGCACACGCTGGTGACGTCCTTGAAAAAGCAAAAATTACAGCCTCATGAGATTTTGATTAGACAAGGTGACGAGGCTAAAGAAGCTTACATTCTTGAAGAAGGCCGTTTGACTGTCCATATTGATGAGCATCCGAATCAAGTGGTGCGTACCCTGATACCGGGGGACTTGGTTGGCGAAATTGCTCTGCTCAAGAATGCCAAACGGACTAGCAATGTGATTGCTCAGACAGAATCTAGCGTTTATGTCTTACCCCGAGAAGAATTTTTTAAGCTCTTTAAAGAGGAAGGACAGTTAAGCAAATCGGTTAATCAGTTAGTGCAGGATCGCCTTGGAACCACTCACACCGATCTGAAAGCGAAATCTCACGTCAAAGATTATAAAACGTGGTTAAAAGATCGGCTGGGACTGTTTCCAGTGGTGCTGCAAGAAAAACCACAGGACAGTGGCGCCGCTTGTCTCGCCATGGTTTGCCGTTACTATGGTAAATCTGTTGATCTTGACTGGATACGCTTCAAAATCACGAACAATCAATTGGAGGCTAGTATATCAGATTTGATCCAAGCTGCTGAGAAAATAGGTATAATGCCATTGGGGGTACTGTCTTCATACGAACATTTGATGAATAGTTGTCTGCCGGCTATTGTGGGTTGGAAAGGTGGACACTGGGCGGTCGTTTATCAAGTGACGGACAACAAGGTGTCAATGGTCGATCCGGCACACGGCGCACAAAAGATAAGCAAGGAGTCTTTTATAAATACTTGGGTTTATTTCACGCTCTATTTAAAACCAAGTGAGCGTTTTTTTGGAAAATGAGTCGGTGCAATGCCATATCGTGCCAAACCTGACAGGTGTCAAAAACCTGTCAGGTTAATTTTTCCTAGTTTGTTGTTAGTAGAAAACGACCTGCCAGGTTTTGGATACCTGGCAGGTCTGATTTGGGGGCGGCACGATATGGCATTGACTCGACCTGCGGGGTATTGGTCTCCCCGCAGGTCTGAATTACTAGCGACTGAGCCAGTTATTAATACCCGCGAGATCATCAACACTGATTAAACCAGCCGCCTGCTTCAGGCGCAACGTATTAAGCACATAATCGTAGCGGGCACTCGAATAATTACGTTGGGCTGACAGTAAATCACGTTGGGCATTAACGACATCAACCGATGTGCGTGTGCCTAACTCAAAACCAGTTTGTACGGCTTTTAAGGCCGTTTCTGTTGAAATTAACGCTTGTTTAAGGGCCTTCACTCGACTGATATTGGATATCAAAGTGAAATAGGCTTGACGGGTTTGTAATTGGATGGCACGGCGTTGTTGCTCTAATCTATCCAGAGCTTGATCTTTGCGCCGTTGTGCCTCTCTAATGCGAGAACGTATCGCGCCCCCTTCATACAAAAAGTAATTCAATTGTATGCCCACGCTATTATTCGTCGTCAAAGTGCCGGGGGGATTATCATCGCCTCTGAGGATATCGCTATAGCTATGCCTGCCTACCAAGTCAATGGTGGGCCAATTGGCGGCGCGTTGCTTTTCAATTTCCTGACGTGCCTCTTCTACCGCATATTGCGCCACCAGCATTTCTGGGTTTTGTTCTAGGGCTGTCTTAGTCCAAGCATCAATGTCTGTCGGATCAGGTCCAAGTAGGGGCGCCTCTTCATTTAAAGCCGCTAAGTTCCGATGGTAGCGACCGGTGATTTCGCGCAGTGCTTCTTGGGCATTATCCAATTCATTTTGCGCTAAAATTTCATCTGCCACAGCTAAATCGTAGCCGGCTTGGGCTTCTTCGACATCAGTGATGGCAATCAGTCCTACTTCAAAACGCTGCTGGGCTTCATCCAATTGCCGTTTGAAGGCTTGTTTAGCACTTTGTGCAAATTTGAAATTGTCATTGGCAGCGAGTACTGCAAAATAACGGCTTGAGAGTCGCTCCATTAGGGCTTGTCTTGCACTTTCATAAGTGGCTTCAGCCTGTTGAATTTGGCTATCAACTTGTTCAAGTTTAATCTTTAAGTCACGTCGATATAGGGCATAACTGAGGGAAACATTGTAGCCGACACTGGTGTTTTCCAGATTATTGCCGGTCATCCAGTCTTCTGTGCGCCAATTATGGGTAGCCTCAGCACCCAGCGTTACTTGTGGCAATAGCGGCGCACGGGCTTGTGACTTTTTTTCCAAGGTGGCTAGGCGCTCTTGATTTGCAATTTTCAGTTGGGGATCATTTTGTTCAGCCAACTGATAAAGTTCTAACAGGGTTTCGGCTTGAATCGGGTTATAAAAAAAACCAGCTATCAGCCATAAAAAAATGATGGTTTTGTGCATAATTGTATATTATAGCAGGAGTGCAAGGCGTACCTTGTTAAATCAGTCATGGGAGACCAATACCCATGACATTGTAAACTAAAGGGAAACTTGTAGGGACGGGCAACCACAAGGGATTGCCCCTACGAAGTTCAAATTAACCTGCGGGGTATTAGTCTCCCCGCAGGTTTGCCTTAAAACGGCAATTTTAATGTACTATCTATCGCCAAAAACTGCCGACGGAATTGATCAGCAATCGCATCGAGTGCCGCTTGGTTATCCCCTTCAAAACGGATGACTAAACAAGGGGTAGTGTTAGACGGGCGCACTAATCCCCATCCGTCTTTAAAATCCGCCCGTATTCCGTCAACCGTGGCAACTTCGGCCCCTTCAAAGCGAAAGCGGTCGCGGATTTTGTCCATCAATTCATAATGTTCACCGAATTCTGCCATTTCTAGCTTTAATTCTGGCGTGTTTACTGCGTCGGGCAGGGCAGCAAAGATTTTTTCGGGGGGGCGTGAATCTTTAGATAAAATCTCTAACAGACGGGCGGCGGTGTATAAGGCGTCATCAAAACCATACCAGCGTTCTTTAAAGAAAATATGACCACTCATTTCGCCGCCCAGCAAGGCGCCCGATTTTTTCATTTCTGATTTGATCAGAGAATGCCCAGTTTTCCACATTTTGGGCTTGCCACCCTGCTGTTGAATGGCATCACGTAGATGGCGAGTGCATTTCACGTCATAAATAATCTCTGCGCCTGGATGACGTTTTAATAAGTCGGTGGTATATAAAATCATTTGACGATCCGGCCAAATGATTTTACCTTTGCTATCAACCACTCCTAAACGATCACCATCGCCATCAAATGCTAAAGCTAAATCTGCCCCTTCCACCGCTTTGATCATATCTTCTAGGTTTTCAGGCATACTCGGATCGGGATGATGATTGGGGAAGTGTCCATCGACTTCACAAAATAATTCAATGACTTCGCAGCCTAAGGCTTTGATGAGTTTCGGAGCTAAGGCACCCGCCACGCCGTTGCCACAGTCTACGACGACTTTAAACGGACGCGCTAATTTGACATCATCAGTGATACGCTTGATGTATGCATCGCTAATGTCAATAATTTCTAGTGTGCCAGTACCTGTGTTTGTGATTAAGTCACCTTTTTCGAGGCGGGTTTTTAGGGCCTGAATGCGATCCCCGGAGAGGGCTTCTCCGCCAATCATAATTTTTAAGCCATTGTAATTAGGCGGATTATGGCTGCCGGTCAACATCACGCCGCTGCCAGTGTTTAGATGATAAGTGGCAAAATACAGTACGGGTGTGGGCACCATACCAATGTTTATCACATCGCGCCCGGTTGCTTGTAAGCCTTTAATCAAGGCTTCTATTAAGGCGGGCCCAGATAATCGTCCATCGCGGGCTACGACAACTTTTTGTTGCCCCGATGCAGCGGCTTCGCTGCCTATCGCTTGTCCTATTTGTTCAACAATGGCAGGCGTGAGAGCGTCTTCGCCTATCTCCTGCCTTGAAGGGACAATGCCGCGAATGTCATAAGCTCTGAAAATAGACATCGTTTCGTTGTGTTTTCCTTTATTTTAGCGCCAAATCGTGCAAGGTACGCCTTGCACGAAAAGCAAAATGAGTTTAGGTAATCACCGACGGCTTATCACGCCCAGTGTATTTTTTAATCCCGGCAATTAAATCCGCCACAACAATTAAATCCGCCAACGCTTCTTGAGCGTCTAAGCCATGTTTAGCGGAGTCTTGTTCAAACGATTCTAAGTAAACGCGCAAAGTTGCGCCCTCGGTGCCAGTGCCAGAGAGACGAAATACAATACGCGATCCGTCTTGAAAACCAACACGCATCCCCTGATTGCTACTGATACTGTAATCAACCGGATCGGTATAACTAAAATTATCGCAATATTCAACAAGGTGTGAACCAAATGATTGGCCCTTTCTCAAATAACTGAATGTTTGGGACAAATTATCCATTAAGTTTTGGGCGGCTTTTGCCTCTATGCCCTCATAATCATGGCGAGTGTAGAAGTTACGCCCATATTTGGCCCAATGCTCTCGCACAATGGTTTCCACCGATTGTTGGCGCTCTGCTAAAATATTTAACCAAAATAATACCGCCCATAAACCGTCTTTTTCACGCACATGATTGGAGCCAGTGCCGAAACTTTCCTCACCGCACAGTGTCGCTTTGCCGGCATCTAGCAAATTGCCAAAAAATTTCCAGCCCGTCGGCGTTTCAAAACAGACGATGCCAAGTGCCTTGGCGACGTGATCGGCGGCGGCACTTGTGGGCATGGAGCGAGCGATGCCCGCTAAACCGTCTTTATAACCGGGGACAAGGTGGGCATTAGCGGCTAACACGGCGAGACTGTCAGATGGCGTGACGAAAAAACGTTGCCCTAAAATCATATTGCGATCACCGTCACCGTCAGAGGCTGCACCAAATTGCGGCGTCTGATTTCCATTAAAAATATGAACTAAATCAATTGCATACGTCAAATTAGGATCGGGATGACCGCCGCCAAAATCTTCTAAGGGCACACCATTGATCACGGTGCCCACGGGTGCGCCGAGTTTTTCTTCAAGAATGACCCGTGCGTAGGGGCCAGTGATGGCGTGCATCGCGTCAAAACGCATGGTAAAGCCCGATTGGAATAATGCCTTGATTTTTTCAAAATCAAAGAGTTGTTCCATGAGGGCTGCATAATCGGCGACGGGATCGATGATTTCAACTTTCATCTCTCCCACTTGATTTTCACCCAATTGAGATAAATCAATATCGGCTGTGTCGGTGATGCGATATTCAGTGATTTTCTGGGAGTGGTCAAAAATCGCTTGGGTGACATTTTCTGGAGCGGGACCACCGTTACTAATATTATATTTGACACCAAAATCACCGTTTGGCCCGCCGGGATTGTGGCTGGCTGAGAGAATAATACCACCAAAAGCCTGATGTTTGCGGATAACCGCTGAGGCGGCTGGCGTGGAGAGGTGACCATTCTGCCCTACCAATACCCGCCCAAAGCCGTTAGCTGCTGCGATTTTCAAAATGGTTTGGGTGGCAGTTTTGTTATAATAGCGCCCATCGCCCCCAACAACGAGGGTTTTGCCTTGGAAACCGTCTAATGAGTCGAAAATAGACTGGATAAAGTTTTCAAGATAATGGGGCTGCTGAAATACGCTGACTTTTTTACGCAAGCCAGAGGTGCCGGGTTTTTGTCCATCAAACGGGGTGGTATTCATAATACATCCTTACTAAAATTAAGGTCAGGCGATAAATCGCCTACTACGATCTTGCCATTCTAATTTAATGGCATTGACTCAGGAGTGCAAGGCACGAGTCACATCTGATACCTCGCAACCTTGAACTTGTCCCAATTGATGCCATCATGGTTGGCTTAGGCGCCAGACAGGTTCGTACTACGAACCCGGCACGATATGGCATTGAGGTCTGATGCTGCGTAGCGGCATTAACAGCAACCATCATTAGTTAGCATTTATGAAAGAAGTTCACTTTTACAAAACTGAGTCAGGTGATTGCCCAATTGAGCAATTTCTAAATGAGCTGAGCGCTAAACAAGCACAAAAAGTGCTTTGGGTATTACAACTGATTGAAGAGGTCTCCGTACTGCCGGCCCAGTATTTTAATAAACTAGCAGATACAGAGGATATTTGGGAAATTAGTGTGCAGATGAGCCATAATATCTTTGAGTTACTGGGCTTTGAGGATGAGCAATTGATGGTTTTAAATCATGCCTTTCAGAATCCTTCTCAGAAAAACCAGTTACAAGAAGAAATCAAAATTGCCGAATCATGCAAACGAGACTACCTCAATCGGAAATAGCATTATGAGTGATTTAAATAACTACATCAGGCATCGCAAACAAAAGGATAAGGACTTTGCCGAGGGCTTTGATGAGGGTTATCAGACATTTAAAATTGGTACACTCCTTCGTCAAGCCCGCGAATTGTCAGGACTTACCCAAGAGGAGATAGCAAGTAGGCTACGTACTAAAAAGTCTGCGATTTCCAGAATGGAAAATCATGCAGAAGATATGAGCCTATCGACGCTTGGAAGAGTTGCCACCGCACTGGGTAAGAAAATTGAGATTGATTTAGTCACTGTCCATAAATAACTCATCGGTTTGAGTTATTTTAAAGTGACCCGCTTAAGTTCTTCGAGAACTATGTTAAGGGCGAAAATATAGGTACTCTTGGATGCTTCTCCAGTCCGAGACACTACGGGGAGTCCACTAACTTTGGCTAGGAGACCATTACTCGCGCAAGCGAAGATAGGTAACAACTTATGCAAAGAGTTTTTGTTTTAGATCACACACAATAAACAACCGTTAATGCCATGCCACCCGGCAAGAGCGCGTAAGTTATTAAAAAATCAAAAGGCAGCGGCCAAAAGGTTGGCTGCCACCGTCATTACGGTCACGAGTCGATAACGTCAAAAATTGGATGCTCAAGCTGGATAGGTTGGCACCGCTCACTCAAATAGCAGTCGAAACAGTCAGGTTTGATACCCAAAAACTGCAAAAACCTGAAATATCGGGTATTGAATATCAACAAGGTGAGCTTGCCAGCTATGAGTTGCGGGAAACGAAGTAACGGAGCTTGCGACGTTCATATTTGCTAGAAAAATGGGATCGCCAATGTGCTTATTGTGATGCCAAAAATCTACCACTTGAAATTGAACATATCCAAGCTCGCAGCAAAGGTGGTACTGACCGAGTGTCCAACCTGACCTTGGCCTGTACCGAGTGCAACCAAAAGAAGGGCAACAAGGACATTAAAGAGTTTTTGAAGCGCAAACCTAAGCGTTTGAAGAAAATTCAAGCGCAAGCGAAGGCACCTTTAAATTTAAAAGATGCAGCGGCAGTCAATGCAACGCGCTACGCTATTGGTAATGTCTTAAAAGACATTGGAAGACCGATCACTTTCTCAAGTGGTGGGCGCACAAAATTTAACCGTCTCAAGCTAGGTTATAAAAAAGATCATTGGATAGATGCTGCATGTTTTCGAGGCAAAAGTTTTCGCGGTAGCGAAAACTTTTGCCTCGAAAGGAGAAAGTGGCAGCCAAGTTGTTATTCCCCACACGATAACCCCTTTGATTATCACGGCTAAAGGACGTGGTTCAAGGCAAAAGTGTAGTATGAATCAATACGGATTTCCTAGAACCAGGCCCAAAAAGCACAAGCGGGTCAAAGGTTTTCAAACTGGCGATCAGGTAAAAGCCATTGTGACTAAGGGGAAAAAGATAGGTACATACATTGGGCGTGTCGTGGTTAGAACAAATGGTAGTTTTGATATTGGAATCGGTAAAGAAAAAGTTTTTGGGATTTCATATAAGTATTGCCAATTAATTCAAAGAGCAGACGGCTACGAATATTTAACTTATAAAACTGATTTTTGCCATCAAGAACAAGGCTAGAGGTCAATGTTTCAATTCTGAAAAAACCGATGACTTATTTATTTCCAGTTCCTAAGTAACCGTCCATAAATAAGTTAGGCAACTAAGGTATTTTAAGGTTACCCGTCTAAGTTCTTCGGAACTACGTTAGGAATGAAAATATAGGCACCTTGAGATGCTTCTCCAGTTTCAAGCTCTGCGGAGAGTCATTAAACAGTTCTGATGGAAAGGGCAGTGTGGCTTTCAGATAAAACCATTCTATAACATTGACTAGGAGACCATTACCAGCGCAAGCTGAGTTAGGTAACAATTATGCAATTCGTATTTGTCTTAGATCATAACAAACAACCCTTGATGCCTTGCCATCCTGCAAGAGCACGCAAGCTATTAAAAAATGAAAAGGCTGCTGTTTACCGACGCTACCCTTTCACGATTATTATGACCCGCCGTGTGGGTGGTGATTTACAACCTATCGAGGTCAAATTTGACCCAGGCAGCCGCACAACAGGTGTCGCTTTGGTCGGGCATTTTGACCGTGGTTCAGAGGTTATCTGGGCTGGCAACTTAAACCATCGCGGGCCTCAGATCAAAAGAAATCTTAACTCAAGACGGGCTATACGCAGTTCACGCAGAAATAGAAAGACTCGTTATCGGCCACCACGTTTCTTAAACCGACGGCGACCACAAGGCTGGCTTCCACCGTCACTACGGTCACGAGTCGATAATGTCAAAAATTGGATGCTTAAGCTGTCAGGGTTGGCACCGCTCACTCAAATAGCAGTCGAGACGGTTAGGTTTGACACGCAGAAACTTCAAAAGCCTGAGATATCAGGTGTTGAATATCAACAAGGCGAACTCGCAGGATACGAATTGCGCGAGTACTTGCTAGAAAAATGGGGGCGACAATGTGCTTATTGTAGTGCTAAAAATGTACCACTTGAAATTGAGCATATCCAAGCTCGCAGTAAAGGTGGTTCAGACCGAGTATCCAACCTGACCTTGGCCTGTACCGAGTGCAACCAAAAGAAGGGCAACAAGGACATTAAAGAGTTTTTGAAGTGTAAACCTAAACGTTTGAAGAAAATTCAAGCGCAATCGAAAGCACCCTTAAAAGACGCTGCGGCAGTCAATGCTACTCGCTATGCGACTGGTAATGCCTTAAAAGACTTCGGCAGACCTATCACTTTCTCAAGCGGTGGGCGGACCAAATTTAACCGTATCAAGCTGGGTTATAAGAAAGATCATTGGATTGATGCAGCTTGTGTTGGTGAAAGTGGTAGCTATGTTGTTATTCCCGAAGCGATAACACCTTTGATTATTAGTGCCAAGGGACGCGGTTCAAGGCAGAAATGTAGTATGAATCAATACGGCTTTCCGAGAACGGGCCCTAAAAAACAGTGATAAGGAGCCAAAGGCTTTCAAACCGGCGATATTGTGAAAGCTGTCGTGACAAAAGGGAAGAAGATAGGCACGTATGTCGGGCGTGTTGTGGTACGGGCCAGTGGTAGTTTTGATATTGGCAGCAGTGAAGAAAAAGTGGGTGGTATTTCATATAAATATTGCCGATTGATCCAAAGATCAGATGGTTATGAGTACACGTAAATATTTAATCAAGCCTGTCATTTCCAGTTGACTAAATTATTTCATGCACATTCCTAAGGGAAAGAAAATCGGCACGTATGTTAGGCGTGTTATAGTCAGAGCCAGTGGGAGTTTTGATATTTCTACAGGAACAGTACGGGTATCTAATATTTCGTACCGATTCTGTCGGCTTATTCAAAGAACGGACGGCTACGAATATTTAACTTCAACCGATTTATGCCCTTAAGAAGAAGGGTGGAAGCATAAGCTTCCATTCATATAGTCAGAAACCAATGAGTTATTTATTTCCAATTACTTTGGGGTTATAGTCCATAAAAATATCATACGGTATTTTGGAGTCCAAGATTTATCTTCTCCGTGCGGTCACCCAAGACAAATCTTGGACTCCAAAATACCCGAGGTTCTGATTCAGTACTTAGCGTGTTTAATTGATCCTGAGTGCCGCCTATTAGGAAAAAAGGCATATTGATATTCAAATCGACCGATTGCCCAGTTTCCTTGTCGTTTTATAAGCGTGAGGGTGGCAGTGAATTGCCCATTCTGAAAACTCGCCTGTGCCTTGTAGCGGACTCTGATATGCCAGCGCGTTGTGGATACGCCGCCGTATGCACCGTGATAATTTAATAATTTCCCCAAACGTCTAAAGATTAAATTAATCTTATGTAACTCTTCATCTGTCAAATTTTGTCGCAACTCGTTGCTGGTGTGAGTCAAAAAGTCTCCATTATTCCAATCTGCAAACAAGCCTAACATCGTCGTATTGATAAATTCCCGCGCTTCGTTGTCCATCTGCCGCAGGCTGAGAGTCCCTAGAGTGATGGAGATGATGATTAAAACGCTCAGGGTGGTAAAAAGAGTCTTTAAGTGCATAATAGTTAGTAGGTAAATAAAATGGATAATAAAATCTGTCGGCACTGTTTTATAAGTGGACGTGTTCAAGGTGTGTCTTTTCGTTATTATACTCGTAAACAGGCGCAAAGTTTAAGGGTGTCGGGGTGGGCGCGTAATTTAGCCGATGGGCGCGTTGAGGTTTTAGCCTGTGGTACGCCCAGTGCGATTGAGCAGTTATGTGCTTGGTTACACGAGGGACCTTCTTTGGCTTATGTGACGGATGTTCAATGTCAAACCGTGGATTATTCTGATTGTCCAGCCGGGTTTGAGATTGGCTGAGGGTGTAATCATGCAAGAAAGTCCTAGAGAGATAGTCGAACTAGTTGAAAGCACCATGCGTGAGTTCAATTCGGCAATGGAACGTCGAGAGGCGTTGATCATTCAAACCAGCGAACAGACTGCCCAAATTATCCGATTTAGTATGATTAGTTTAATTATTTGGGCTGCTGCCATGTTTGCTCTTATAGTCGTACTATTATCAGATATGGGCAACATTACTCGACGCCTGGATGATGTGGCAGGCTATATGCAAAATATCAGTCAAAATATTACGCTGGTAGCCGAAAATGTGCATGAAGTGAAACTGTCATTAGATAATTTGGATGAACATGTCAAAGTCATGCCGGTGATGAACGATTCCGTCGGTAAAATTAGTGAGGAGATTTTTAATATAAACAACAGTATCAATCAGATAAACGCGAGTGTTCTGACATTGAACGAGAATATCGGTCTGATGAGGGTTGATATGGCAAAAATGAGCCACCAAGTCGGTGGCTTAAATAGTCAGCTTGGTATCATGGGATCTAATGTTAATAGAATGTCTGCCCCTATGAAATTTTTTCCTTTTCCTTGAAATGTCCAAGATAAATCTTGGACTCCTAAATCCTTGGAAAGCTAACCGTAAATCCTAGTCCCCGCAATTGTGCCGCGAGTGCCGATTTTTCCGCAGGCAGTTCAATTTCAACACAACTGAATTCTCGCCGCATCGGATAGTTTTTTCTTAAATTATCAAAATAGGCACTCGGTTGTGTCGCTTGGCTTATCCGGCGGAGTGCGGCATCATCGCGGCGCACGTCATAAGATGCCATGACTGCCGTTTGTATGGCTGCCTTATCATCAATTGTGTTGGAAAATGTTAATCGTGTCAGGGGCGCAGCGGGCAGAGTGATTTGTGCTTGCTGATTTTCACACACGGCGGCGTATAACATCTCTGTTCCTCGCACTTTACCATCAAAACTATAGCCCGCAATATGCGGTGTCCCTAAGCTAGCGCGTTGTAACAATAATTGATTAATATTGGGTTCATTTTTCCAAACATCCAATATAGTGGTCATCGTTGGGCGTGCTGCCTGCCTTTCTAATAAAGCCGTTTCATCCACTACCGCTCCGCGTGACGTATTCACTAAAATCACTTTATCTTGTAACTTGGCGAGAAAGTCGGCATTGATTAAATGCTCAGTGGGATAACGCCCGCCTTTGGAGAGCGGCACATGCAGAGTGATAATGTCTGCACATAGTACGCTGTCTAAATCGACATAATCCCTGTTACCTGTTTTTTCTTGCAGCGGCGGATCATGGATAATACATTCCACGCCCAAGGCTTTTAACTTTTTCAACACTCTACTGCCAACATTGCCGCAGCCAATAATGCCTACCGTTTTGTCGCCTAGTTGAAATCCTTGACGCTCTGCGATTATTAATAAGGCACTGATGACGTATTCTGCTGCTGAGGTGGCATTACTGCCCTGGGCACTGGCAAAAGCAATGCTTTTTTTGGATAGGTAATTTAAGTCAATATGATCTAATCCGATGGTTGCGGTGCCGACAAAGCGCACGGCACTGCCCGCCAGTAATTTTTCGTTTACTTGGGTGACAGATCGCACTAATAGTACTTCTGCATCGCCTAAATCGGCGCGATTTAAGTGCCGCCCGATAACAGTGCGGACTTCGCCTAAGCTGGCAAAGGCTGTATGGACATAAGGGATATTTTCGTCTGCGATTATTTCCATGGATAAATTCTACTCATCAAGGGCAACCATAAAGGATTGCCCCTACATTGCCTAGTAGGGGATTCGATTTATCGCCTATTTCTGTCACTATTTGCTTCTAGTCAGTGAATCAAGCTCTAACAATTTTTTCGTGAGGGTATGCGAGATTTTGTACATCTCCGTCATGGCGGTTTGAGCGGCATGCTCATCACCCCCTTGTTTTTTTTCCAGCGCTTGTTTGCTGACGTTGTGAAAGTGTTCATGCGGTTCAAATAGGCTATCAAAAATTTTTTGAGCTTTGGCGTTCTGTAGGGCTGCCACTTCATTGGGGCCGTCGCCATAAAGCCATTGGCCTAATTGACAATCATGATGATCGGAGCCTTGAAAATCTCCGGTTCCTGTGAGGGTAGCCTCAATTTTTTTTAAATATTGAACATGATCATTGAGGCGCATCAGAAAAAAGGGTGTTGCCATAGTCAATTTTCCTCTTATTATTCGGTGCTTGCCAATTCAAAACATACTTGACCTTCTGTATTTTCAATGATGTTGAGCTTGTATCCAGTATGGGCGAGTTGTTTAACGGCCTGATAAAGACCTATACCAAATCCGTCACGAGAAGGTACCAGTTGAGTAAATAGTTGCTTAGCAATTTCTTCGGGTATTGGGCTACCATTATCGCATACGCTCAATTGTAAGCGACGTTTACTGATGTGCAACAGAACGTTGATTTGTAGATCAGGCTCACGTTTGCGTTTTGTCAGTACATTTTGTAACAGGTTTTCTGATACATTATCAAATAAATCTTCTGGAATGAGAATATTTTCAGTCTCCTTATGCTCGAAAAATTCAATGTTACTTTTGCGATAACGGGCTTTCAAGTTCTCCCACCAGAGGCTCACAGGTATGTGTGAGTAGGAAAATTCCGCGGGTTTTTGTAATTTGTCCAGGGTACGTTTTAGGCGCTGAGTCAGGTGTGGCATTTGTCCTTGCAGCAAGCGTTGGGTATCGCCAAATTTGTTGGGCTGAGCTCTTTCTATTGCTGAGGTAATTGCCTGTAGAGATTGTAATAGGTTTTTGATGTCATGGGTAAGTTTAGCCCCGGTTTCGTGAATCGCTTGCAAATGGGCTTGTTGTGCAAAGGCGGCTTCACGGCGTTTGGCTTGGTGAAAGTGTTCTAGTAGTTGTATTAGGGTTTTGATCTGAAAGTGTTGGCTGCCGCTGATGCGGTGATGTGCATAGATGGTGACTTCAAGGCTTTGCGCTGTGATGGTCATTTGTTGTTGTTGCTGATGACCTAGCATTTCTTCACCATAGAGGGACTGCCAAGCAATACCGGATATCCAGGGTAAGGTGGAGAGTTGCTCAAAGCCTGCCTGTATAAATTCTTGGGGGGTTAAACTTTTGTAGTTGCGCGGTTGGGTGAGATCATTTATCCATTGTTCAAAGGTGCCGCTCATGTTGTGTAAATGGCGTGTCCATTGTTGTTCAAGGTTTTCCTCGTCTGCGAGTATTCCAGTGATTGCTAAAATAAATATTGTCATTGCTAAGGACATTTGAAAGACGGCGACTGGTAGGCTCACGTTAGTCTGAGACATGATGACTAGGCTGCCCAATAGCATAATCATCATCAGCAGGGAGACGGTTAATCCTTGAAAAAAGTCAATAGAATAGCGGTTTTCATCGGTAGCAGAGATAAATAAGAAAGTCAGCGGGATAGTTAGCAGTCCATAAGTCAATGGGTAGAGTAAAGCCAATTCTTCTATAACAAACAATTGTTGTAGATTGATGAGCAATAAGTCTATGCTCAAAAAGAGGATGGCAGCTATATTGATAATCCTGTCGCGGGGTTGAACGAGATCGCGTCCGCCCATTAATCCCAGTAGGATGATTTGCCAAAGGGTCATCGTCCAAGCATTGGGAAAAACGATAAATACTAAAATGACTATGCCAAGTACAATCCTATTTTTGATAGAGTGTAGATCGATAGCTATCCACAAAATAAAAATACCGATATGAATCAGCAGGAGAAAAGGCAAGAGTCGCTCAGAAAAATCCCAGCACAGGGCAATATGCCAGGTGATTAACATTAAACCAAGCAGGCGATGTTCGTGTTTTGGCGGAATAAGTTCAGACATGGTTGCTTGAAAGATTTTTAAAAGTGTTATGATTAGAAATTATAATACCTGGAGATCAAAAAAAATGAAAAAGCAAGCAGGGTTTACATTGGTAGAAATCGCCATCGTGATGGTGATTATTGGCTTATTGTTGGGTGCAGTGCTCAAAGGGCAAGAGATGATTACCAACGCGAGGGCCAAAAATATTGAGAATGAATTTAATGGGATCGTGGCTGCCATTTATAGCTATCAAGATCGTTATCGTGCGCTGCCAGGGGATGACGGCAAGGCGGATAGATTTAGTAATATAGCAGATTGTACTAATTTATGTGGTAACGGCGACGGCACAATTGATGGTGTTTTTGATTCAACAACAGCCAATGTTGAGTCTCGCCTCTTATGGTTGCACTTACGCAACGCAGGATTAGTCACAGGAGCAACGGATGATCAAGCTCAACCTAGCAATACATTGACTGGCATAATAGGGGTTTCTACCGGAGCGGCTGGTATTTCTGGGACGTTTGTCGCATTCACCAAAATACCTCAAAACATTGCCCTCATTATTGAGGCTCGCCTTGATGATGGTAAATCAGCATCAGGTCGTATTCGAGGACTAAAAAATGATGATAGCGCTGACGCTGGGGATTATGCAGACGCAAGTGAATTGTATGATCTGTACTTTGCTTTGTAATTTGTTGCCACCGACGATCAAAAATGCCCGCAACTGTTGCCGGTTACGGGCTATTTTAGAGTTGTTCCCAACTAAGCCAGACCTGCGGTGTTGCCAAAACCCGGCAGATCTAATGAGGGACTCTATTTCTTATGTTACCTAGAAACCTACCAGCTTGTTTAAAGCGGAAAGCACTTGGTCACCTGTGGCCCCTTTGGACCCTCAGTTGGTTCAAATTCAACCGTTTGTCCTTCATGGAGGGTTTTAAACCCATCTTTCTGGATCGTGGAGAAATGAACGAACACGTCCCTGCTGCCATCGGACGGTGAAATAAAACCATAGCCTCGGGCCTCATTAAACCACTTGACGGTGCCTTGCATCATACCTTTAACCTCATTTTCTCAATCTAAAGCTTACCGAGCACACCTGGTTCTCGGATTATTGATTTTTAATCAACGAACGCCAATTTTTTCATAATCCAATTAAGAAGTCAAGCGTTTTTTCCATTAAAGCAAAGCATGTTTAAAACTTCCCAGACACCACAAAAAGACCGTTATATTGCCATACGCAATGTCACCCTAATAGGCATCGTTGGCAATATTTTGTTGACTATTGTTAAATTAATATTTGGCATCATTGGCAAATCGCAAGCCTTAATTGCCGATGGCTTGCATTCTTTGTCAGATTTAATCAGTGATGGCATGATATTAGTAGCAGCTAAGTATAGTACGGAAGATGCCGATGCTGAGCATCCTTATGGACATGCCCGCTTTGAAACCTTGGCAACCGTAGCCGTCGGTGGTTTACTTTTGTTCGTAGCCATGGGTATGTTGATAGATGCCGCACGGCGTTTATTTGAACCCGCCCTCTTGTGGCAACCCACCACTATCAGTCTCGCCGTTGCCGTACTATCTATTTTAGTCAAGGAAGCCTTATATCAGTACACTATCCATGTCGCCAAGCGTGTGCGCTCACAAATGTTACAGGCGAATGCTTGGCATCATCGCAGTGATGCAGTTTCCTCAGTGATTGTGTTGCTTGGAGTGGCAGGGAGTATGGGGGGAGTGCCTTGGCTGGATGCTGTGGCAGCGATTGGCGTCAGCTTAATGATTGCCCATATCGGTTGGACCTTGGGCTGGGGCGGTGTCATGGATTTGGTGGATACGGGGCTGGATGATAATCAAATTAGTGAAATTAAAGAGATTATTAAATCTGTCGATGGTGTCCATATGTTGCATGATTTACGCACCCGCAAAATGGGGGCCAATGCCTTAGTGGATGTACATATCTTGGTCGATCCCTGTATCAGTGTATCGGAGGGCCATCAAATTGGTGAAATGGTGCGAAGCCGATTGACTAATAAGATAGATGAGATTGCTGATGTACTGGTACATATTGATCCAGAAAATGATGAAAAGTCACGGCCTAATTTGAATTTGCCCTTACGCCAGGAGGTGATAGCGCGTTTGCAGCACTGCTGGCAATGTTTAGAGGCTACCCCTGAAATCACTTTGCATTATTTGTCGGGCAAGCTGACGGTAGATGTTTATTTACCATTAAAAATAGTGGATAATATAAAAAAAGCACAAGAATTGTCCCAAGGTTTTACTGATTTGGCGGCTGAAGACCCGGATATCCATGCGATTAATATCTATTATCGCTAAAAGGATTTGTCGCATTTGCTACAAATCCTAGTGGCTTTGCCATAAACACAACAATCATGCTTGGCCAACTAATTTATTTAACTTGTTGATTTATATTAAATTAGTTTTTTAAACTGTTTTGAGCATGGTTTATGCAACCCCAAAATACCTGCGGGGTGCTGTTATTTTTTTCGTGCGCCCCCACATTAAACTTTTGGACTCCAAAATACCCGAAAATTTTTGATTCTTAAAAAGGTAATTAATATATGTCTGGTGAAAACGTGTTAAACATGATCAAGGAGAACAATGTCAAATTTATTGATCTCCGCTTTACTGATACCAGAGGCAAGGAACAACATGTCACAGTACTCGTGCATACTGTTGATGAAGATTTCTTTGTTGACGGTAAAATGTTTGATGGCTCCTCCATTGCCGGCTGGAAAGGTATCAATGAATCTGACATGATTTTGATGCCAGAACCTGAAACGGCTGTCCTTGATCCGTTTACCGATGAAGTCACCTTAAATTTGCGTTGTGATGTGATTGAGCCTACCACCATGCAGGGCTATGAGCGCGATCCACGCTCACTGGCAAAACGGGCAATCAATTACCTCAAATCCACCGGCATTGCCGATACCGCCTATTTTGGCCCTGAAAATGAATTTTTCATTTTTGATGATGTGCGTTGGGGCTCAGATATCGGTGGCTCATTTTGTAAAGTGGACTCACAAGAAGCCGGCTGGAATTCAGAAAAAGTCTATGAAGATGGCAACCTTGGGCATCGTCCCGGCCTCAAAGGTGGATACTTTCCAGTGCCGCCCGTCGATTCTCAGCATGACATCCGCTCCGCCATGTGCTTGACTATGGAAGAAATGGGTTTAAAAGCTGAAGTTCATCACCATGAAGTCGCTACTGCCGGACAAGGTGAAATCGGCGTGTTCTTTAACACCTTGGTCAAAAAAGCTGATGAGGTGCAAATCCTTAAATATGTAGTTATGAATGTAGCACATGGCTACGGTAAAACCGCGACTTTTATGCCTAAACCCCTCGTCGGTGACAACGGCAACGGCATGCATGTGCATCAGTCCTTGAGTAAAGAGGGCAATAACGTCTTTGCCGGCGATAAATATGGTAATCTCTCAGAAACCGCCTTATATTACATCGGCGGTATTCTCAAACATGCACGCGCCATCAATGCCTTTACCAATGCCACGACTAACAGCTACAAACGTCTCGTGCCTGGTTTTGAAGCACCGACGTTGTTAGCTTATTCGGCGCGTAACCGCTCTGCCTCAATACGCATTCCTTACGTTACCAGTCCTAAAGCTCGCCGTATTGAAGTGCGTTTTCCAGATTCAACCGGCAATCCCTATTTTGCCTTTTCCGCTATGCTAATGGCGGGACTGGATGGCATTCAAAACCAGATTGATCCGGGTGAAGCCATGGACAAGAACTTGTACGATCTGCCGCCAGAAGTGGAGAAAAACATTCCGACAGTTTGCTACTCCTTAGATATGGCGTTAGAAGCACTTGACAAGGACCGTGAATTTTTGATAACTGGTGGCGTGTTTACCAATGATCTGATTGATGCTTACATCGATCTGAAGATGGAAGAAGTGACGCGGCTGCGTATGACGACTCATCCGGTGGAGTTTGATATGTATTATAGCTTGTAACGTGCAAGGTACGCCTTGCACTCCAGAACCTGACGTGCAAGGTACGCCTTGCACGTCTTTTTTTTTTTGAGGTTAATAATGTCTGCACAAGAATTCAACTTAGAAGTCACCCCCATCTTGCCAGAGGCTTTGAAGCGCCTTGAAGAATTGGCGAATAATTTGTGGTATAGCTGGAATATCCCAGCCAGGCAGCTATTTGAGCGGCTTGATGAAAAGTTATGGATTCGGGTGGGACATAATCCTAAATTATTTTTACGCAATATTGATCAAAGACAACTAGATAATGCCGCCACTGATCAATCATTTATCGATACCTATAAGCAAGTGTTAGCCACCTACGATGCTTATTGTCATGCCAAAGAGCAGCGTAATGCTGGTAAACAATTAGCGGAAGATGATCTGATTGTTTATTTTTGCGCCGAATATGGCTTCCACGAAAGCTTGCCCATTTATTCCGGCGGTTTAGGTATTTTAGCCGGCGATCATTGCAAGACTGCGAGTGATCTGCGCTTGCCTTTTGTCGCTGTCGGCTTATTTTACCATCAAGGGTATTTTTCCCAACTGATAGATAATGAAGGCAATCAGATTGCCACCTATAATGAGAACGTTCCGCAACATTTGCCGATAAATCCTGTGCTGGATGAAGCCGGTGGAGAAGTCTATATTGATGTCAAGATTGCCGAAACACAGGTATTTGCCAAAGTTTGGAAAATAGAAGTCGGGCATATTGATCTCTATTTGCTTGATACCAACGTGCCACAAAACAATGAAAATGATCGGGCAATTACGCACAAACTCTACGGCGGTGATAAACATATCCGTATTAAACAGGAAATCGTCTTAGGTATTGGCGGCGTGCGAGTGCTCAGAAGATTAGGCATTGCGCCAACGGTTTGGCATATCAATGAAGGTCATGCCGCTTTTTTGCTCTTGGAAAGAGCGCGTGAACTGATAGCCCTGGGACAGTCGTTTGAAACGGCAATTGAAGCCGTTGCGGCTAACACGGTATTTACCACCCATACCCCAGTGCCGGCAGGACATGATCAGTTTTCACAAGAGATGATGGAGAACTATCTTAGTGCTTACTATCATCACGATTTAAGATTGTCGAAAGAAGCTTTTATGGCTCTCGGTTGTTGGCCCAATGATTCGTCTGATTTTAATATGACGACTTTAGCGATTCAGGGCTCACGGCATCGGAATGGGGTCAGTCGTATTCATGGCGACGTATCATCTGAAATTTGTGCCAAATTTTGGCCCGATATTGCCCCCAAAGAAAATCCAATACGCTATGTCACTAATGGTGTGCATGTGCCATCTATGTTGGCACGGGAATGGAATGACTTATTTGATGAATCATTAGGGGTAGAATGGCGCGGCCATAAGTGTGGTGATGCCGATTTTTGGCAAAGTATAGAAAACCTCCCTGATCAACAGTTTTGGAATGTCAGGCAAACGGTCAAATCACGTATGTTGGCCATGGTACGCAATACTTTGATCGCCCAACATTTGCGTTATCAAATCTCAGAAACGCATTTGGAGCGTTTGCTGAAATACATTGATCCCAAGAATCCCAACATTCTGACCATTGGCTTTGCACGCCGCTTCGCCACCTACAAACGTGCCACCCTGTTGCTCCGGGAGTTCGACCGGTTGCGGGCTATCCTCAGTGATACTCAGAAACCGGTGGTATTTCTTTTTGCCGGCAAAGCCCATCCCGCTGATGGCCCTGGGCAAGACTTGCTGAAAGAGATTTACAATAAAAGTTGTCTGCCTGAATTCATCGGTAAAATTCTGATCGTGCAAGGCTATGACTTGGGCCTATCACGGCGTTTAGTTTCTGGCGTTGATGTGTGGCTCAATAACCCCGTGTATCCCGAAGAAGCCAGTGGGACTTCTGGCATGAAAGTAGGTATCAATGGGGGCATCAACCTCAGTGTACTTGATGGTTGGTGGCCGGAAAGTTATGACGGAGAAAATGGTTGGGCGATTAAACCGTCTCCACACCATGACAATCAGGATTTGCGTGATGATGAAGATGCCCGCAGTCTGTATGAAGTTTTGCAAGATGAAGTGATTCCGCTTTACTATGATCGAAGCAAAGATGGTTATTCGGAAGGCTGGGTTAAGAAGGCCAAACATTCTATGGCGACGATACTCCCCCACTTTAACACCCAGCGGATGCTCAATGATTACTTGAGTGATTTTTACCTGCCTGCCAGTCGTCAAGGTAGGCGCTTGTTCAGCGACAACTATGCCAAAGCGCGGGAATTGGCTCATTGGAAAGCCAATGTGAGGGCGAAGTGGGTAGGCGTCGAGGCGCGTCCATTGGTAACGCCCCAGATGCAACTTACCAGCGGTGACTCGATAAGCATACAAGTTGCCGTGCGTTTAAACGGTCTACAGCCAAGTGATGTGGCGGTAGAATTATTGCTATCGCGCAAAGTTTATCACCCTGAAGTTTTGGTGCCTACTCAGGCAGATTTGCAAAATATCTGGCAGAACAATAAGATGGAAACCGTTTATTATAGGTTTGTGCCGGAACATCCCTTGCACGATAGTGGAGAATATCTCTACAATCTGATTTTTAAACCGGAATTGTGCGGTGGGTTAAGCTACCGTATCCGCGTCTTTCCCTACCATGAAGTGCTGGTTGATGCACATGAAATGGGGATGATGAAGTGGGTTTAGAGGAGTCCAAACTTTAGTTTGGACGTCTGTGGTTGTGAGAAATCCTATTTTTTGAAAAAATAGGATTTCTTAGATACTATAAAAATCTGTTATAATAACATAAATTTAAACCATACGGCGAAAATAGATGATAGTGCAACGTCGCATTGATTATGCAGAGATTCAGAAAAGGCTCTCCACGTATCGAGTGACAGCCTTATTAGGTCCTAGACAATCAGGGAAAACAACCTTAGCTAGACAATTTCGGGCTAATCATTATTTTGACCTTGAAAATATACTGGATTTAGCTCAGTTTCAAAACCCGCAGTTAACGCTTCAATGCCATTAAGCCTGTCCCGACGCAAGGAGCAATGCCATTAAGTTAAGCCCCCAAAAGAAGACCTGCCAGGTTTCCAAAACATGGCAGGTCGTTGTAAGTTAAGGTAAAAATTAACCTGACAGGTTTTTTACACCTGTCAGGTTTGTCTTAACTTAATGGCATTGACGCAAGGAGGGATCA
>JBDLJY010000033.1:0-29710 GCA_039714115.1 Pseudomonadota bacterium
GTGTTACCAGTGATGCTATTGTCGGTGAGGGTTGCGGTATCAGATTTAAAATAAACGCCACCACCAGACTTAGTAGCTGTGTTACCAGTGATGCTATTGTCGGTGAGGGTTGCGGTATCAGATTTAAAATAAACGCCACCACCAGAATTAGTAGTCTTGTTATCCGTTATGTCATTCTCAGTGAGGGTTGCGCTGTCAGTTTGAAAATAAACGCCACCACCAGAATTAGTAGCCTTGTTCTCCGTGATGGTATTATCATTGAGAGTTGCGGAGTTAGATTTAAAATAAACGCCACCACCAGAAATATCGGCTGTGTTACCTGTGATGGTATTGTTAGTGAGGGTTGCGGTGTCAGATTTAAAATAAACGGTTGCGGTGTCAGTATCAGATTCAAAATAAACGCCACCACCAGAATTAGTAGCAGAGTTACCAGTGATGGTATTGTCGATGAGGGTTGCTGAGTTAGATTTAAAATAAACGCCACCACCAGAATTAGTAGCTGTGTTACCATTGATGGTATTGTTAGCAAGGGTTGCGGTGTTTGCGCCCACAATATAGATACCACCACCATTGCTAGTTGTGGAGTTAGCACTAACAATGCTGTTGCTTAGAGTGACATTTCCACTATCTGTGCTGATATGCAAACCACCACCGTCTTTTATAGAGTTTGAGCCAATGCTGTTGCTTAGAGTGACATTTCCACTAGAATCAGTGCTGATATGCAAACCACCACCGTTTTTTGTAGAGTTTGAGCCATTTCTAATCGTCAGCCCATCAACCACAAAATCGATCTGCTCGTCGCCAACTAATACCAAAACGATGCCGCGACTATTACCATCCATGACGGTATTGATAGGATCAACCTCCCGTGACGCACAGTTCTCTGTATATCCTCCTTCTATAGCCAGATAAAACGATTCGATACTGATAAAAACAAAATTCCCTGTGTAGGTGCCTTGGACAACCTGAATATCATCGTTCTCATCATTAAATACCGCCATCGTCAATGCCGTTTGTAACTCCGAGGCGGTACTCACACAGAAAGTGGCGGCATAAGTAGCGTGAGTTAAGCCAAATGTTAAGGCGAATACTAGAAATGTTCTCATTATTTTTGCTCCTTATTCAAAAATACTTCTTACTTGCTCAGCATATATGTCATGTAAATTCAACGAACAGGAAATCAACCTGACAGTAATAAATTGCAATTCCCTTGTTGTTTTTGCAACCTGTCAAGTTTGCCTTAAGACGAAACCGGCTTAATGGCATTGCCGCAAAGGGTGGATTAATCCCCCCGTGCAGCTAATCCACCCTATATGAGTGCGTTTTTTTCGGTTTATCAGCATACATGGGACATTAATAGTAAAAATCAAGCGGTGCAAAAAACCGACAAGGACGGATGGCAACACGCAAATGCAAGTTTAAGGCAAACATGCGTCTATGTCAATCAGTCAAAGTCGTGGCTTTTGCCAAGAGCTAAAACTTGTCGCTAAAAGCGACTGACGTGGCAGGGACTTTAGCTCATGGCGGCGGCTTGGTACGCAGCTTGCAAGTACTATAACAGCGATAAATTCATTGATGAACAGCAATTTAAATTGTTATATGCACGCATATCAGTGTAGGAGACTATTGAATGCCATTACTTAAATTAAACTCAAAACACTCGCTGACACGCACTACCCTCATTAAAATGGGTATTAGGATAGCGATTATCATCATTGCGGTGACGCTCATTAGTTATTCGCATGTGATGTCCAATTTGGAGTCACAGGTTGTTGAACAGCTTGAAAAATACATCATTGAGCGGGGGCAACGGGAGAGTAGTTTGTTTACTCTCTCTGAAGATAACCATGCCATTTTTAAACAAGAATTTCTTTCCCAACTCAAACAAATGGGGAATGAGGTTCCCATAAAAAGATTTAATCAAATCTTTCAACCCCTAGAGGATGGCACGATCAGAATGCCCCCTGAATTTTTCACAGGTTTCAGGCAACCCGGGACTGGTATCGTCATTAAAGAATTGACCGGTTTTATTGGTCAAAACGTGACCCTCACTGATGAGATTCGCCGCCGTATCATCGTGACATTCGATATGCTCACTGCCTTTAGCCCCGCTTGGGCTTCATGGGCTGATCGCTTTCCGAATCTCTACGTGTCTATGCCAGAAAAGATTTTTTTGGTATATTATATTAATACACCTTGGGGGTTGGATGCACCCGCCGATATAAAATTGGGCGACGAAGTCTGGGTTGCCGTTGCTGATAAAAAACATAATCCCACGCGGGAAACGGTTTGGACGGCTTTTTATTACGATAGCGTTGCTAAAGATTGGATGGTTTCTTGTGCAACCCCAGTTGATGTGGACGGTCAACATCTTATCACGATTGGACATGATATTCTGTTGAATAAATTGTTTGAACGCACCGTTAATGATCGCCTTGAGGGCACCTATAATCTCATTTTCCGTGAAGATGGTCGTCTCATTGTTCATCCCGATAAAATAGATGAAATTCGAGAAAAAGGTGGCGAAGTGGATATTCCTGACACGGGCGATCCGCATTTAATCAACCTCTTTGAACAGGTCAAAAATATCAAGCCAGGGCAAATTGTTCTTGAGAATTCTGATGAATATCTTGCAGTGACCAAAATTAATGGCCCAGATTGGTATTTTGTCACCGTTTATCCCAAGTCACTTCTGGCAGGTTTAGCGTTCGATACCGCCCGTTTCATTTTGATTTTGGGCATGATTTCATTGTTAATTGAAATTATAGTGCTGTTTTTGGTGCTACGCAAGCAAGTTGCACAACCTTTGCAAGAATTTTTGGGCGCAACCCAGAAAATTGCTGAGGGTCATTTTGGACGGAATGTGACAGAAGATTTACCACTGAATCGTCGCGATGAAATTGGAAGACTCGCTCAATCATTTTACGGTATGGCCGGAGAATTGAAAAACTCATTTGACACCTTAGATGCCAAAGTTGTTGAGAGAACGGCACAACTGAATAGTAAAGTGGAAGAATTAACACGCACCCGCAATGAATTGGTGCAAAGCGAAAAAATGGCTTCACTTGGGCGCTTAGTCGCGGGCTTTGCCCATGAACTCAATACACCCATTGGTGTCGCGGTGGGTACGGCTTCAGTCTTGCAAAAGAAATCCAATTTTATTAACCAATTGCTAGAGCAAGAAGAAGTCGATGAAGAGGAATTGCTTTCTGCATTGGCGGCGATTGATCAATCGGCTAAACTCACCCTGTCCAATTTAAGACGGGCTGCGGGCTTGGTCAGCAGTTTTAAACGCACTGCGGTTGACCAAACCTCTGAAGAGGTTAGGCCGTTTGAAGTCAAAAGCATTATTGAGGATGTCATTAATACATTGCACAATAAGTTCAAACGGACTCGCATTGAGATTCAAGTTGACTGTTCCAAGGATTTGGTGGTCTATAGTATTCCGGGCTCACTGGAACAGATTCTTACCAATTTGATGATCAATAGCTTGATACATGGCTTTGAAGAGGGTAAGAATGGCGGTATCATTAGGTTCGCAGTCCGTTTGGAGGAAAAGCGTTTGCATATCGACTATTCAGACACGGGCAAAGGCATCGCACCTGATGCCTTAAAAAAGATCTTTGAACCGTTTTTTACCACCAACCGTGCTCAGGGTGGTAGTGGGCTAGGGATGTATATTTGTTATAACCTCGTGACTAGCCAGCTCAATGGTACAATGACTTGTGAAAGCAGCCTCGGTAAAGGGGTCCTCTTTAGAATTGAATTTCCGGTCGCTTTTTCATTACATGAATAGGCAGTAGGAGTCCAAGATTTATCTTGGACGTACTAAGGGTAATAAACAGATGAATATTCTATCTATGAGACCATTTTTGGCAATAACGCTCTTGATTGTCTTGACTGGTATAACATCACCCAGTTACGGTGCCAGTAAAACGCCGCGTGAATACCAACTGAAAGCCGTGTTTTTAACGGGTTTTACCAAATTTATTGAGTGGCCAAATGCTGCTTTTTCTAAGGCTAACACGCGCATCACTCTTTGCGTTTTGGGAAAACATCCTTTTGGTCGAGCACTGAATATAGCCGTTGATCGCACCAATAAAAGAAAGCGCAAAGGGCGGCGTCTGAAAGTGCGATATATCAAAAAGCTGAAGCAAATTGCCGCTTGCCACATCTTGTATGTGAGTCAATCGGAACGCCGCCGTCGGTCAGCCGTGTTGCGTTATGCACAGCACTATTATGTGTTGACTGTTAGTGATATGAAACATTTTGTGGAAAACGGAGGTATGATACAGTTTTATACACAAGGAAATAAAGTCCGCTTTTTTATTAATCCCAAAACGCTGCGTAATGCCGATTTAGAACCGCACGGTAATTTATTGAGAGTTGCAGACATTGTTAGGTAAACCATTTATGAAAACATTATTAAAACAAATCTCTTGGCGCTCTTATCTACTTGGTGCAGTATTTTTAGTTGCTACAACAGCGTATGGCACTCCATTGGATGAAGAGGAGGCCATGATTGAATACCTACAAGGACTTGATTTTGAAGATTTAACTGAAGTTGAAGTGACTTTGGACGAAGTGTTTGACGTGTTTGATGGCTTGGTAAAAAAGCGCACTGTCAAAGTTGCGACAGGTGTTGAACAATCGACAGCACATGCGCCAGCGGTCACAACCGTGATTACCGCACAGGATATTGAAGCCATGGGTGTAAACAATTTAAATCAGGTGCTGGAAATGGTACCCGGATTGCATGTTGCCCGAAGTAGCGAAAATTATAGCTCACTTTACATCATTCGAGGCGTTTATTCTGATGCCAATGCCCAAGTGTTATTGCTTATTAATGGTATGCCGATCAAGGCATTATTTGCCGGAAACCGCGGCATGACATGGGCTGGTATGCCAGCCAATGTGATTGCCCGTATTGAAATCATTCGGGGACCTGGATCGGCTGTGTATGGTGCTGATGCCTTTGGCGGGGTTATTAATGTCATTACTAAAAGCAAAGACGACATTGATGGCACTGAGGCTGGCATACGCATGGAGAGTTTTGACACACAGGAGGCTTGGCTTTTGCATGGTGATAATTGGGCTGGCTTCGATGTTGCCATGGCTTTGGAATACGGCAGCACCGATGGACATGGGGCGCAAATTGAGGCGGACGCACAAACCCAATTTGATCACATTTTCGGTACTCAGGCTTCCCTCGCGCCTGGGCCTGTCAACTTGCAACATGATCATTTCGATGCACATCTGGATATTTCTCGTGATGTCTGGCAATGGCGGGCAGACTATCAGAAATTGTCTGATTTTGGAACAGCGGTCGGTATTACTCAAGCCCTCGATCCCTCTGGCAAGTACGCTGGTGAACGTCTCAACACTGATTTAACTTACCATAATCTCGATTTTACTGAAAACTGGGATGTCACGGCACAACTCAGCTATCTTGCAATGACAATTGAAACGTCAACGCCAATAGGGCTTTTCCCGCCGGGCGCCTTTGGAGGTGCTTACCCATACGGGCAAATAAGTTATCTAAAAATGTCTGAACGCCATACTCGTTTGGATTTATCGGCTTTTTATTCCGGTTTTAAAAAACATGATATCCGTTTAGGCACGGGTTATTATTATGGTGAAATTAACGAGGTGGTCAGCCGTGCTAATTATGGTATCAATCCTGCTACAGGACAAGCAATTCCGCCAGGCACCGAGTTAATTGATGTTTCTGACAGTCCCTATGCCTTTATTCCTGAAAAAGATCGAAAAAGTTGGTATTTATTTGTCCAAGATGTGTGGCTTTTCGCACCTAACTGGGAACTCACGGCGGGATTACGTTATGACGAGTATTCAGATTTTGGTTCAACCTTAAATCCACGTTTTGCCCTTGTTTGGGATACTCGTCCTGATTTTACCAGTAAATTCCTCTATGGTCGCGCTTTTCGTGCCCCAGCATTTGGCGAGTTATATAGTATTAGCAATCCGGTGGCATTAGGTAATCCTGATTTGGAGCCGGAAATTATTGATAGTTGGGAATTAGCCTTTGACTACCGTGCCACAGATAATTTGCATATGGCTTTAAATTTATTTAGCTACAAGTGGTACGATGCGATCCATTTTGTGGCTAATCCGGGGGGACAGACTAGGACTGCCCAAAATGCGGGTAGTCAAACGGGGCATGGTTTAGAATTTGAGACTCGCTGGAAAATGACTAAAAAAGCCAGTTTGTTGGCTAATTATGCCTACCAAGAATCGAGGGACGAAGAGGATCATGATGCCGGTAATGCACCTCAGCATCAGGCTTATTTACGCACGGATTGGTTAGTGTATCCGAATTGGTATCTTGATACTCAAATCAATTGGGTGGGTAAACGTCATCGTATTTTTGCCGATCCGAGGGCATCGCTTGATGGTTATACGACGGTTGATTTAACTTTGCGCCGCAAAGATATTAGAAAAGGCCATTGGAATTTTGCGCTCGGTGTACGGAATCTATTTGATGACGATGCCCGTGAACCCAGTCGTGGGCCGACTTCCAGAGGTATTGTCTCTATTCCTAATGATCTGCCTTTGGCGGGACGTCACTTTTTTCTGGAAATGCGGTATCAATTTTAGATCAGGAGTGCAAGGCGTACCTTGCACCTCAATGCCATTAAGTTAATCCCAAATTATTGATTTTATTAAAATATTGTGCATGACGGGGTTGCAAACCCCGTCCTGCATAGAAAACCAAAGTCAAAACCAGACCTGCCAGGTTAAAACCAAACCTGGCAGGTCAAAGGCAACCAGGTCTGTATTGGACTTTGACCTGGCAGGTTTGGTTAAAAACCAGACCTGCCAGGTTAAAACCAAACCTGGCAGGTCAAAGGCAACCAGGTCTGTATTGGACTTTGACCTGGCAGGTTTTGTTATGATCAGCCTGCCAGGTCTTGTTTAGGAAATTATATATGTTACATTTTTTTCATAAGCTTTCTATTAAGCACAAACTAAATGCCATTATTCTAACAGTGAGTGCTGCTGTATTATTGTTGTCTAGCGGCATTCTGATCACTAACGAGATATTTTCAGTCAAACGCAATCTCAGTTCGGATTTATTGACACTAGCTGATATCATGGGGATTAATGCCAGTGTGGGACTGATTTTTGATAATCAACAAGCCGCAGAAGATAACTTGGTTTCGTTAAAGGCCAAACACAATATTATCATGGCGCATGTATTTGATATAGAAGGATATATATTTGCAAGCTATTATCGAGAAGGGATCACCCCAGCAACAGTACCGAATACACAGCTCAGGGATTTTTATACCGATCTTGATCCAGAGGTACTGTCAAACATAGAAGGGGCACTTTCAAACATAGAAGAGGCACTGAAGGCCGCTGAAACAGAAGAAGAGGAGTTGTCAAACTCAGAGATAGAAGAAGAGTCCGATTCAAACATCGAGATAGATGAAAATCCAGACCAAACCGATTTTGTGGATGAAAAACAAGTAGGGAGTGAAGAACAAGGCGCCTATTTTTTTGGTGAAAATCATTTACATGTTTTCAAACCTATTATCCTTGATGGAGAAGAACTGGGAAGTGTCTATATCATTTCAGATATGAAAGAACTCGATAGACGCTTGTACCAGTATGGCAGCGTTTTAGTTGTCGTTATATTCGCCTCTCTGATATTGGTGCTGCTATTAGCCTCTAAATTACAGCGCATTATCACCACGCCCATATACGATTTATTAAAAATCACAACAACGGTTTCCAAAGAGAAAGATTACAGCCTCAGAGCGAAAAAATTGGCTAATGATGAAGTGGGGCACTTGATTGACGGATTTAATGGGATGCTGACAACCATTGAAAACCGCATAGAAGAATTGGTACAGACGCGCAATGAACTGGTGCAAAGCGAAAAAATGGCCTCGCTTGGACGGTTAGTCGCGGGCTTTGCCCATGAACTCAATACGCCCATTGGTGTCGCAGTGGGTACAGCCTCAGTATTGCGAAATAAATCCAATTTTATTAACCAATTGCTAGAGCAAGAAGAAGTCGATGAAGACGACTTGGTTTCTACACTGGAGGCGATTGATCAAGCGGCTGAACTCACCCTGTCCAATTTAAGACGGGCAGCGGGCTTGGTCAGCAGTTTTAAACGCACGGCTGTTGACCAAAGCTCCGAAGATGTCAGGCAGTTTGAAGTCAAAAGCATTATTAAGGATGTCATTAATACATTGCATAATAAGTTCAAACGGACTGCCATTGAAATTCAACTTGACTGCCCCAAGGATTTTGCCGTTTACAGTATTCCGGGTTCACTGGAACAGATTCTCAGCAATTTGATGATGAATAGTCTGATACATGGCTTTGAAGAGGGTAAAAATGACGGTCGCATTAGGATCGCAGTCCGTTTGGAGGAAAAGCGTTTACATATCGACTATTCAGACACGGGCAAAGGCATAGCACCTGATGTCTTAGAAAAGATCTTTGAACCGTTTTTTACCACCAACCGTGTTCAGGGTGGCAGTGGGCTAGGGATGTATATTTGTTACAACCTCGTGACTAGCCAGCTAAATGGTACAATGACTTGCGAAAGCAGCCTCGGCAAAGGGGTCCTCTTTAAAATGGAATTTCCGGTCGCAATTAATAAATAGACACCTAAAACAATACCTTCGCCAATTGAAAAAGTCATGTCATTTTCGTTGTTTCGGGAAATCGTCCCTCATTCCCGAAACAACGACAAGGCGTACCTTGCACTGGACATAACCATGAAAATCATTAGAAAGAAAAAAAACAGCAACGACGCAAAGGTAAAACTTTCCCCTTGGAAAATACTCATCGTCGATGATGAACCCGATATCCACGCCATGACTCGCTTAGCGCTCGACGACTTTCAATTTGCTGGCAAACAATTACAAATATTCCAAGCCCTGTCAGCTATTGAGGCGCGAGAAATTCTGGCGACTGAACCGAAAATAGCCGTCGCCTTAATTGATGTAGTGATGGAAACCGATGATGCCGGATTGCAACTGGTTGATTTTATCCGCAATGAACTCAAATATCCACTGATTAGGCTCATTGTTCGCACCGGTCAACCCGGTACGGCACCAGAAAGAGAAGTGATTGAACGCTACGATATTGACGACTACAAGGACAAGACCGAACTGACGGCAGAAAAACTTTACACGACAATGCGTCTCGCTTTGAAATCATACCGCGACCTTAACACCCTTGATACTAACAGGAAAGCCCTCACCAAAATTCTTGATGCAGCCCCTGCATTGTATCTGCCCCAATCCCTCAGCCAATTTTTTAACGGGGTACTGACCCAAATGATTGGCTTATGCAATCTAGGCGAAAGCGGTCTGATTTCCAGCATCAGTAATGGTATCGTTGTCACAACAAAAGATCATCAAGTTCAAGCGGGTACCGGTCGATTGTGCAATCCAACTGATAAGAGAGAAATAGAAGAAATCGTAACAACCTGTTCCAAGCGCGTTTTAGAAACAAAATCCAGCGACATATTACCGTCTGGAGCGCTTTTGATTCCACTGAGGGTACACGACAAACCGATAGGTTTTATTTACCTAGAGAATGCCCAATATTTAGATGAAGCGGATAAGGAATTGATTAACATCTTGGTTAATCAATGTGCCTTGGCACTGGAGAAGTTACAAGTTTAGTCTTAGTTTTACGTTTTTTGAACTAAGAGTCAAAGAAATCCTATTTTTTTTTAAAATAGGATTTCTCAAAACCAGCAAGAGTCAAAGAAATCCTATTTTTTTAAAAAATAGGATTTCTCAAAACCCGCAAGTAAATCATGTAGGGTGACGATAATTTTTGGAACATAAAATGAAACTCATTAGAAATAAAAAAAAAAGTAAGCAGACTGAAGAAATCCAATTACCCCCTTGGAAAATACTCATCGTCGATGATGAAGCCGATATCCACGCCATGACTCGCTTGGCGCTCCTGAAATTTGAATTTTCCGGCAAAAAATTACAAATATTCCAAGCCATGTCAGGTATTGAAGCACGGGAAATTCTGGCCGCCGAGTCAGATATAGCCGTCGCCTTAATTGATGTTGTCATGGAAACCGATGACGCCGGACTCAAGTTAGTTGAGTTTATCCGTCAAGAACTCAAAAACTCACTGATACGGCTTATTATTCGCACTGGTCAAGCAGGAAAGTTTCCAGAAACCACGGTTGTGGAACGCTATGACATTAACGATTTTAAAGACAAGACAGAACTGACTAGCGATAGACTTTATACCACTATTCGTCTTGCCTTAAAATCCTACCAGGATTTAAATACCCTCAATATTAATCGCAAGGGACTTCAATTTATTCTGGACTTAGCCAAGGATTTATACCAACCTCACCAATCTATCAACTCCCTTTATGATTTAATACTCAAGCAGATTTTTCACCTTTATCAACTGAGCGAAAACAACCGCGACAGTGGGATGCTAATCATCTCAACTGATGACGGGGTAGAGGTTCAAGCCGCAAGGGGCAGATTTGCTAAAGGGGACAAAGAAGTGCAGGCGATTGTGCAAGAGGCCATATTGGCGAAAAATGCCAATCCCTCAGTACCAGCCAATGTCACCCTGATTCCACTTGAAACATCTGAAAAAATAATAGGTTTTATTTGCTTAGAAAACGCGCTGCACTCGTTTCAAGAGGAAAAAGAACTGATTTATATCATGGCTAAGGAGTGCGCCATTGCCTTGCAACTCGCTGCCGCTAGGGAAAAAATAAGTGCCTTAAATGAACGTTTAAAAGCTGAAAATGTGCGTATGAGTAGCGAATTAGATGTGGCACACAAATTACAACAGATGGTACTTCCCTCAGAAGCCGAACTGAGGGAAATCGCCGGCTTAGATGTTGCGGCTTTTATGGAACCTGCCGAAGAGGTAGGGGGTGATTATTATGATATCATTCAATACAAGGAACATATCATTTTTGGTATCGGAGATGTCACGGGACATGGACTTGAAAGCGGTGTGTTGATGCTGATGGTACAAGCCGCAGTGCGTAGTCTGTTAGACAGTGGTATTACTGATTATAACCATTTTTTGAACAGTCTCAATAGTACCATTTATCACAATGTGCAACGGATGAATAATGATAAATTTATAACACTGTCTTTAGTAGATTATCAACCCCAGAGATCGCAAGGGCTGGGCCTTTTACGCTTGATCGGACAACATGAAGAGGTGTTACTGGTGCGTCAGAATGGCAAACTTGAACGGGTGAATACCCTTGATTTAGGTTTTCCAATTGGCATGGTACCAGACATTAGCACTTTTATGTCACCAAAAGTTCTGGAATTGCGACCCGGAGATGGGGTGGTACTACACACGGATGGCATTACTGAAGCAATTAACCAAGATAAGGTAGAATATGGAATAGAGCGCTTGTGCGAAGTTATCACTCGCAACTGGCATTTGTCCGCCTCCGAAATACAACAGGCTGTCATTGCCGATGTGAAACAATACATTGGGGCAGAAAAGGTGTATGATGATATTGCTTTAGTGGTATTCAAGCAAAAACAATTTTGAAGTTTTGTACTTGATTTTGGAGTCCAAGATTTATCTTGGACTCCAAAAAGTCCGATGTTCTGATTCAGTACTTTATTTATGGATTGGCAGATTGACAAAAATTTTAGAATCTGTTAATAATGTTTTACTTTTATTGCAAAAGGTGTTTTTTAAATTTGAGTGATAGAGGAAAAATAAAAAACCTGACAAGCTATATCTATGGACTTTACGATCCAAAATATCCCAATCAACTCCGCTACATTGGAGACTCATACCACCCAAAAAAAGGCTAATTGAACACATCAGCCAAGCCAAAGCGAATCCTAACTATTTATCGTTCCCACGCTCCGCGCTCATCGTTATACACAAGTTTTTTTTAAGTATCAAAAAAATCCGATCCCTCAATGCTTCGGGACAAGCTTTTTCAAAAAATCGGATCTGGTGAGCCACGTTGGTGTCAAAAAAATCCGATTTTTTCAAAAAATATGATTTTTAAGCCGGAGTTTTTTTATCGTTCCCACGCTCCGCGTCAATGCCATTAAGTTAAGGACAAATGACTGTTTTTATTAAAATATTGTGCTGGACGGGGTTTGCAACCCCGTCCGTAACGTTAAATTTTGTGTGCCTTCGTAGGGGCAATCAGGGGTGGTTGCCCTGAAACGTCACGGACGGGGTTGCAAACCCCGTCCTGCATAGATTTGTTATATTTCAAAATCAATCAGTTATCCTTAACTTAATGGCATTGACGCGGAGCGTGGGAATGCATGATTGGACGCGGAGCGTCCTGCTAGAGAAAAAACAGAGCGTGGGAACGAGAAAACGAGAAAAAGGAGCCCATGATGCACAATGTTTTTGTCTATGGCACGCTAAAAAGCGGCTATGGCAACCATGCTTTGTTGCTGCGAGGAGTCAAAGGATATTCAGCCGTTGCGCCAGGAATTAACTTACATAAGGGAAATTACTTCCCATTTGCCATGCGGGGGGCAGGGACAGGCAATAGGTGAAGTTTACGAAGTTGATAATGCCCTCTTGAAAAAATTAGATTATTTAGAGGGACATCCCAAATTCTATTATCGGGAATTAATGCCCGTCATTCTTGATAATGGTCAAACTATCAAGGCTTGGATTTATCTCTATGACAAGGCTCATCATTATCCCATCATTGCGGATGGCAATTGGCAACCAAAGCAGTTGAAGGCATTCCTTTGCCTCGCGTGGGAACGATAAAAATGTTTTATTATCAGATAGACTATATTTATAATTAAGCATTTTTGCCAAGGGCGTTGTTTGAGTGCCAACAAACGCGCTACAGCTTTATCATTCAGTGGATCACAGCCGATAAATCTTCCTCAGGCTGCGTGACTTCAAACTCTGTGCGCGATTGCATGGCAAATGGATTCAGGCGCAAGATATAAATTTGAGTCATTCGTTTTTTAAACCAAGTCAATCGCGTATTATCGTGGTAGAATCGTGGTTAATCCTGAGCGATTCCAATCAAAACTGGCACTTTGAGAATAATCATCACGATAAAGAAATCCGATTTTTTCAAAAAATCGGATTTCTAGCAACTAAAGAAATCCGATTTTTTCAAAAAATCGGATTTCTAGCGACTAAAGAAATCCGGTTTATCATAATGAAAAATCGGATGGGTTCTAAAAACTGAACCAAAATCGGGTGAAAAATAAACCGCTTTCATAGCTTCAAATTTAACTTCCTCGGAACCAGTTGCAAACCCCGTCCCGCAGATTATAATTATTTCGGTTTATCATAATTGTCCGGCACGAGATGGCATTGATTTATACCTGCGGGGTATCCGCCAGTCTTTTTGGGTATTTAAAATATATGGTGATATAAGAAGATTTTAACAAGTTGCTCGGTACTTGGCGTGAGTAAAAAAAACACTAAAGTTGCTAACACGAATAAAACCGTTGATATTTTATGATGGATGCTGGCAATTTTTAAAGCACTACCAAAGGATTTTTTCAATTTTGCATTGCTTAAATCAACACTATAAAGTTCATCCTTCACGCGAGAGTGCTTGAGATAAGTACTTGTCGCTGGACGGGTGAACGTCGCAAGGAGGGATCAAGGCAAACCTGCGGGGAGACTAAATCCCCTACCCAGCAGGTTAATTTTTCGAGTAGGGGATTACAACCCATGAAGTTTGGCAGATTGACAAAAATTTTAGAATCTGTTAATAATGTACAATTTTTTTTTATTGCAAAATTTTTAAATTTGAGTGAGAGAGGAAAAATAAAAAACATGACAAGCTATATCTATGGACTTTACGATCCCAAATATCCCAATAAACTCCGCTACATTGGAGACTCATACCACCCAAAAAAAGGCTAATTGAACACATCAGCCAAGCCAAAGCGAACCCTAACTATCCTTATAAAAATATCTGGATAAACCAATTGCTTAAAGAAGGACGGAAACCAAAAGTGCGTATCTTATGCGAATCCTGCAACGCTTGTTCTGAAGAAGAGCAGATTAACTTATGCAAGGCAAAAGGTATGATTTTATTGAATCTTACCCATAATGGCAAAAAATTAGGTCTGGGGCATTTAGTTTCATGGCAAGAGATTGAAAAAATGAGAGAAAGTTTAGGGTTGGGGTTTACAAGGGCATTATTTTAAGTGTCATTGAATAGCCGGCAAACAGGCGTCGAAACCCACACCCCGCAGGTTAATTGGTCTCCCGTCTGCAACGAAGTAACGGAGTCTCGTAGAGAAAATTTTGGACTCCTACCATAAAGGAGTCCAAAATTTATTTTGGACTCCAAATACTACGTTACTAGTCTGATGTTTTCGTTCAGCTTCTGCCTTTGCTTCTTGTTCTCTTTCTCCTTGACGGGCGACCTTGAGCCTTTTCCCTTTCTTGAGCTAAACTCCATTTTAAGTCATCTAATTCGGGCAACTCAGGGTTCACTCTCTCTAAACGGATCAAATACGTTTCCGCCTTGTCCAATCGTTTTCTACTGAAAGCCCTCTTGATCCATCCCACATAACGATCTTCTATGGCTGTCAAACCGACTAAGGCTTCGGAATTCTCCAAATCGAGTTTCAAAACTTCTTGATAACAAACCAGTGCCGTCCCCCCACTACCCGTGGTCAAACGCAGAGCATCAAAATGTTCTTGGCATTGTGGCAGTAATTTCGCCACACGATTGATTTTTACGGCTTTCAAACCGTCTAAGGCTTCGGAATTAGCGGGATCGAGTTCCGAGACTTTTTGATAACAAACCTGTGTCTTCTCCCCACTAGGCTGAGTATCAAAATATTCTTGGCATTTCTGTAATTTTCGCGCAACTTTCGCTTGTCTGGCTTTTTCTTCTTCACGCTTTTGTTCCTCGAAACGCCGCAGAGCCTCTTCTTGTTGACGTTTTATATCCTCTAAAACCAGATCCTCAGCCTTTCGCTTTTTATCTAGAGTTGTCGCTTCAATCGATTTTAAATGATCTAGTGCGAAACCCCCAAGGAGGCCAAACTGCAAGACAATGGTAATGACCACGCCAAGAGCTAAACCAGACCGTTTCTTTTTCTCTGGAAAAAGCTCGGCTAAAAATTCATCAACCGTTTTTGTTCTCTTCTCCCAACGAAAAGCTAAAGCACGTTCTAGTGCCTTATTTTGTTGACGATTCAAAACATTAATGGCTGTTGGAGAAAGGTTCTCGCTTTCAGCCTCGGGAGAGGTTTTCCTACCAAAGGGATGTTTTCCCGACAGTAACTCATAAGTCATGCAAGCTAACGCATAAATATCATCAGCGGGTGCCGGATGATCTAAACCCAAGAAAGTTTCACAACTGGTGTAACTCTGAGTTTCTTCCTGCCCAGATTGTTTTATCAGCCGTGCAATCCCAAAGTCAATGACTTTAGCCTGCTTATGCTCAGCATCATAATAAACATTAGCCGGTTTGAAGTCTAAATGGGCAATTCCATCGTTATGAGCATAAGAAAGCGCGTGTACCATACCCTGAATGATATGTTTTGCCTCTTCAAAGGGGACTCCCAGCGGGTAACTTTTAATCAACTGTCTTAATGAAATGCCCTCCAGAAATTCCATTACCATGAAAACGGTACCGCCCAGACGACTTAATTCATAAGCACGGACGATATTAGGATGATTTAGCTTTCGATAGCGAGCAAATTCACGTACCAATGCTTTAAACGCATCTGAATCTGGCTTGAATTTTCGATTTAAAAACTTGATGGCCACATAAGGAGTGCGTGAATCTCCCGCTTCCTGAACCAAGTCGATGGCTTTCCATACAACGCCCATGCTACCTTTACCAATCGGTTCTATCAAACGATAATTTTCTCGAATGATTACTCCCGGTTTGATAATGCCCTCTTCACCGTTCTCTGGCAAATTAGTCCAAGATGATTGACTGGTGCGGATCGACGGGTTAGACATATCGGCATATTTAACGCCTGTATTTTGCTCAAACTGTTCAATCTGGAGTTTGAGTGCCACATAAACTTCCTGAGGGAGCCTATTTATTTTATGCAAGTTTGTCAGATAGGACAAGAGTTGCTCACAAGCGTCTGGCGTTTGCTCTAAAGTCTGTTCGAGTTTGTCGAGCAAGTCTTTGTATTTTAATTCATTTATCAAAAAGGCCGCTAGTGCTGATTTTAAATTTTCCATGAATATTACCAAATTTAAAGGAGATTAATTGTGGTATTCGGAGTCCAAGATTTATCTTGTGGTATTCGGAGTCCAAGATTTATCTTGGAGGACAAGGAGTTTGAGTAGTACGCCACCTCGGGTTGTGCTCACCAAGCCAAGCAATAAGCTTAGAGTTAGAAGCGGTTAAATGGTTGTCGTCTAAGCTGATCTCCGACAACTTCTTCAGATTCCTCAATTTATATGGGATCTTTCCGCACAGCTTGTTGTTGTTCAGCAGGAGAATTTCTAAATGACTCAAACGAGTTAACTCTGCTGGAATAAAACCATTGAGTTTGTTGTTAAATAGCTTGAGATATATCAAATTGTTCAATTTGCCAAGTGACGCGGGGATTTTGCCATTAAGTTGGTTGGAAGCCAAAGAGAGAATCTTCAATCTCCTCAATTTGCCAAGTGACGCGGGAATAGAACCCTTGAGTTTGTTATCAAAGAGCTTGAGAGATCGCAAATTGTTCAATTTGCCAAGTGACGCGGGGATAGAGCCGCTGAGTTGGTTAGAATAGAGATAGAGATACTCCAATTTGCTCAATTTGCCAAGTGACGCGGGGATAGAACCCTTGAGTTTGTTGGAATGCAGATAGAGAGTCCGCAAATTGTTCAAATTGCCAAATGATGCGGGGATTGAGCCGCTGAGTTGGTTGTTAGACAGCTTGAGAATCCTCACTTTGTTCAAGTTACCAAGTGACGCGGGAATAGAACCCTTGAGTTTGTTGACACGCAGAGAGATAATTTCTAAATTATTCAAATTGCCAAGTGACGCGGGGATTGAGCCGCTTAATTGGTTGAAATGCAGAGTGAGATACTTCAATTTGCTCAAATGGCCAAGTGACGCGGGGATTTCGCCGCTGAGTTGGTTGTCATCCAGTTCAAAAGCTGCCAAATGGCTTAAATTGCCAACTGAGGCGGGGAGAGAGCCGCTGAGTTTGTTTTCATACAGTTCAATTCCCGTTACATGTCCATAGCTACATGAAATTCCAAACCAACTACAAGGTGTCTTTGTCACTTTCCACCCCGTCTTATCCATCCAATGAGTTCCATTAGTACTATTATAAAGATCAACAAGAGCATCACACTCCGCTGATGGAATTTCAGTAATTTCCGTGCAGATAGTCTTTTCAGGACAAGAAGTTTGAGTCGTCCGCCACCCCCGATTGTGGCGATCAAGCCAAGCAATAAGCTTAGAGTTAGAAGCCGTTAAGTGGTTGTGATCTAACTCTAGCTGCGATAAATGCAGGTTCATTAATTCAAGTGGGATGTTTCCGCACAGTTTGTTGGAATGCAGATAGAAACGTTCCAAACTGTCCAATTCGCCAAGTGAGGCGGGGATTAATCCTTTGAGTTTGTTGCTATGCAGATATAAATCTGTCAATTTGCTCAAATTGCCAAGTGAGGAGGGGATTGAGCCATTGAGTTGGTTGGTATGCAAAGATAAATGTTCTAAATTGCTTAAATTGCCAAGTGAGGCGGGGATTGAGCCGCTGAGTTGGTTGGAATACAGCATGATGTACTTTAATTTGCTCAATTTGCCAAGTGACACGGGGATTGAGCCCTTGAGTTTGTTAGAAGCTAGCCAGAGATATTCCAAATTGTTCAGCTTAGCAAGTGAGGCGGGGATTGAGCCGCTGAGTTGGTTGTTCCACAGAGAGAGATACACCAAATCGCTCAGCTGACTAAGTGACGCGGGGATTGAGCCGCTGAGTTGGTTGGAATACAGAAAAAGCCTCTGCAAACGGCTCAAATGACTCAAATCGGCGGGGATAGAACCGCTGAGTTGGTTGGAATATAGCCAGATTTCTGCTACATGTTTATCGCTGCATACAATTCCATACCAACGACAAGGCGTCTTCGTCTTGTTCCAGTTCGTATTATTTTTCCAATTAGCACCATCAGTGCTATTATAAAGAGCAATAAGAGCCTCACACTCCGCTGGTGGGATTTGAGTGACAGTCGCGCAGTCAGTCGTTTGCAATGGACTTGCAAATGCCGATCCGATCATGCCGAAAATTTGTAAGATTAATAGATATTTCATCTTAAAAAATCTCTTGTTTATGAGTGTTTTTGGAGTCCAAGATTTATCTTGGACTCCAAAAGGTGCATTCTATACTTGAACTAAATTTAAAGTAAAGAAAAATTTTATATAGTATTTGGAGTCCAAGATTTATCTTGGGCGAGTCCTCATCCAAGATAAATCTTGGACTCCTTCATCGTTCCCACGCAGGCGCGTGGGAACGATAAACGGTTTTTAATTCGTTTATTTCTTAATTAGTTGTACTATTATAATCCAATCCTATCGGAAAATCTTGGATAGTTTCAGGCTTCGCCATCATAGGCCTTTGCTTGCCATTGGTGAGCGCATTAACGCGATTGCTCAAATACAAGCCCAATTCATTAATAGTAATCTTACCGTCATGGCTAGAATCTGCCGCACCGCTTAAGCCTTCCACTAACGCCTCCGTAAACGCCCCATTTTGCCAACGCTGATCTTCCTGCGAAGTTTGTTTCCCGGTTGAAGAAGTAAATACTACCACTCCGTTTTCAGCACTGGATAAATCATTAGCAATTTTATCAACATCCGCCACGCCGCCCAGAATATGGCTGATGTGAGTAGTATCTATAAAAAACAATACCTTACCCTGCAAAACGGTCAGAGTGTTTTTAATGTCATGATAAGCCAGCGCGGTACGTTTGAACCCTTGTTCGTTGAAATTGCGGGGCAGAAAATAATAGTGTCCGTTGATATCGTTGATACCGTGTCCGGCAAAAAATACTATCGCTACATCATCTTGAGTGACTTGCCGCTCTATCCATTCCAATCCATCAAGTATCTCGTCTTTGCTGGCATCGGCTAAGAGTTTGACCGATAAGCCCCCTAGCACTTTGACAAAATCCCGGGCATCTTGAGCAGCATAATTTAAATCGAGGCTATTGTTATCGTAATCACTAACGCCAATCGCCAGCACATAAAGTCTTGGTTTCTTCATGTCCCTTTGTCGTCCACGCCAGCGCAAACGCACCGTTGCCGGTTCTGAAGCAGCGTAGCGGTTTTCCACAATCAGGCTCACTTCGACATCACGCTGGGGCACCGTGATTCGCAAACTTTGCACAGATTCTGGTTGAGGAGGTATTCTTTCTAAACCGCGTGTCGCTCTGGGGCGACCATCCACTAGCACTTTGAAACCGGTGATAGGTTCCTCGGAAACGCGACGGATATAGTAACGGAGTTCGATGTTGCTGTCAGAAAAAGTCGCCTTGTCTTGTGGAGATAACAGCGTGACGACGGGCGGCACTATTTGTTGAATCGCCTCTTGTTGCAAGCGTTCCGCTTCTTCATTGCTTGAAAGCATGGCATCAGGCGTGCCTAAGACTTTGGCAACCACATCGGGGCGATAGTAACGCGAACGAAACCGAGCAGCGGAGAAAAATTCAGCGGCGCGATCTGGCCCTTGATTGATATGCCAACCGAACAGTGAATCGGCCCCCGGTGAGGCAGCATAATGGCCTTGCGGTGTCCAGAGTATCCAGCGTTTGCCATCATTATGCGGAAAAAAGGCGAGTAATTCTTTAGCATCGCGCAGCCGATACCAGCGCAAGGTGCCATCTCCAAAGGCGGCGACTGCGACTTTGCCATTATCGGCGATGTTGACTTCCCAAGCGACTCCCGGCACTGGGACTCTCCCTTGTTGTTCGCCTTGTTTATCGAAAAACCGTAAATACCAATCGGTGCCAAGTATAAAGTGTTGAGCATCGGGGGCTATGGCGAGGCTGCGTGCCATTTCGTGTTCTTTTAGGGTGATGGGTTTGCTATTGAATTTAGGCTGGTATTGATGTCTCCAGTCGGAGATGTTCAAACCTGAAGTGCGGGGGGCAGTCAAGTTTGATTCGGGGGTGGGATAAAGTGTCAATATGCGTTCATTGAGAGAAAAACGGGCCGGGCGTCTGCCCCAGATTTCATAAGCAAATTCTACCCTGCTGCCATCGTTGGAAAGCAAGAAACCCGCAGAATTATCTCTAAAATCAGCAATTTCCGCCTCACGGTACACAGTTTTTTGCCCGTTGGCATTGAATAGCCCAAAAGAGGGATCAGCAGCACCGAATACAATCGAGCCATCTCGCAAGGCGCGAATGTCCATGATGGTATCATCAGACGCTAACCAAGTGCGGTAACCCCCTTGCCCCGCTTCACGCCAGCGCAGGATAGGACTAATGCCCGTGCTATCATCATACGCCCCCCCCGCATACAGCCAGCGTCCGTCTTTTGACCAAGCAACACTGATCAAATTGCCATTATCCACATACTGCGTATCGGGACTATACAATAAGCTCAAATCCTCGCCTGACAAGACATTGACTTGAGTCGAATCAGTAAAGCCCACCGCAATTTTGTCACCCGATGGCGAAAAACGGGCAGCGTAGGGTCGGTTGCCGCCCGGAGCTTTGCGTTTGTTCAGCAAATTGAATTGTTTATTGTACAAACGGATGTAACCATCATCACAACTCGTCACCAGCCGTCCCTTGCTGTCAAACTCAGCCCAGTAGCTCCTATCGCCATAATCTACATCTTCAGCGTGTAAGCTATAATCGGAGCTGTGGTAGATACGGATGCCACTTTTGTATAAGCTTGCCACCAGATAGTGACCATCGGGGGAGTAGGCTAAGTGGTTAATCACAGTCGGAAGCGCCGTGATGCGTTGACGCATTTGGCCTGTGGCGCGGTTGAAGAGGTAAATAGATACGCCTTCATTCCAATCATAGCCAGTCCAGCCTCCCACAGCCACGGTGTCCCCATCCGGTGAAATCGCGACAGCATAAACTTTGCCTTCATTACCTTCACCAATTGGCAGACGCAAGACGCGCAGCAAGTGCCCTTCTGGCAGTGACCACACCCGCACGGTTTTGTCATCAGAGCCAGTGACTAAATAACGCTCGGCGGCATCGACATCAATTCTGTTTATAATAGCCCTGTGCATCCTCGTGTCGAGGCGGAGGATGGGGGTTGCCGGCTTGCGTGGTTGCGTGCTTGCGTGGTTGACTCTTTTCGTTATCGTTGGATGGTCGCTGCTGACACAAGCGGATAAGAGTAGGAGCGTTAATAAAATAAATAGGGTTTGATTGAGGTGTTGTAGGTGCTGCATAGCGTTTTCCCCTATAAGTCGATTTTATAAATCAATTATAGTGTAGTGGAAAAACAAATAAAAAGGCTAGAGGATGTGAGGCGTAAGAGGGGCAACTAAAAATCTGTGCTGGACGGGGTTTGCAACCCCGTCCGTGACGTTAAATCTTTGTGCAGGACGGGGTTTGCACTCCGCCCGCTCTTGCTTAAGAAATTAGCTTAGTCGTCGTCTTAAACGTTACGGACGGGGTTGCAAACCCCGTCCAGCACAAATCCAGCACAATTTACAACGTCATGGGTATTGGTCTCCCCGCAGGTCTGAATTAACGGCTATTCTATAGAAGAAGCCACTTTCTCAGAATTTTTATCTCCAGCATAGTGGAATGTACAACTATCATGGTGCGGTACCAGTGTCACTCGCAGCGGGCGTAGTTGTTTACGTTGTAGCCGTTCTTCAAATATGCGGGTATAAAACAAGACACGGCGCACATATTTGCGGGTTTCATCAAATGGAATCATTTCAACCCAGAGATCGGACGGCATACAACGATTTTTAGCCGCCCAACGTTTAGCGCGTCCAGGCCCCGCATTGTAGGCGGCGGTCGCCAACATGTAGTTGCCGTCGAATCTGTCAAGCATTTGTTGTAAGTAGGCCGTGCCTAATCTAATGTTGGTGTCAAGAGCGAAAATATCCCGTTTCCTTTTCAATCGGAGGCCGATTTTTTTTGCCACAGATCGAGCGGTCGCGGGCATTAATTGCATCAAACCCAAGGCCCCAACATGGGAACTGGCTTCATTCTTAAAGGCCGTCTCTTGGCGGACTATGCCGTAAACCCAAGCTAAATCAATACCTTGACGTTTTGCCCCCGCCGCTAACGGGCTATGAAAGGCCAAGGGAAAACGGATTTCTAAAGCATCAAAGTAGCCGGCTTTAGCGGCAGCCATGATAGCCTGATAATGCCACCCCCAATGACTGGCAAGTGCTATCGCAATAGCCTGTTGACGGGCTGGGAGGTGTTGGATGGCATATCGCCATTCGCGCTTAGCATTCAAATACCATTCGCGCTCGCCCCCATCTTGGCTGAGTTTATAAAATTCGTGAGCACCCCCAATGCAGGGGTGTTTCATCACTTGGGCTTTTTCGGCAGACGTAAAGACGATGGGATGATGTTGCATATGATACTTTGCACCGATACGATCAGCCGCGAGAAAGCCGTAGTAATCACGCTCTTTGGCAAGCGTTTTATATATCTGTTGCGCCTGGGCATTTTTCCCCGTTTGTTCAAGGGCTCGCGCAAGCCAATAGCGCCATTGCAAGCTGTTTCCGTCAGGCAACTCAGTAATGAAATCTACTACGGCATACCAATTTTGTTTTTTCAAAGCCAGCTTGATGCGGGTGTCACTCACTTTGTCATTAAGATAGTCTTTATTGACAGCCGTGAGCCATTTCAGGGCCAGTGGATGTTCATGCTCGGCACTGGCTAAGGCAAGTTCACGCTGCATTTCGCCAATTTGTTGTACCGAAAAAGCATAGCGACGTTGGAAAGTGTTCCAATAGTCGTTAGCGCGTTCAAAATTTTGTCTGGCTAAGCGTCTAATGCCATGCAGGATTATGTCGCGTACCACGGGTAAATCGGGGCCATTAAATTTAGCAAGGGTTTTCGCTGGTTTTTTGTGCATGCTTTGCCAACGTGTTACCCAAACGCTATCGGCGGAATCAAGACGTTTTGCTAAAAAGCTGGCTAAACTCAGTTCGCCTTTCTTCATCGCCAAGCCAATGCGTCCCCAGATCAGTGCGTTATCGATCAAGCCATGTTCATATAGGTAATCGAACAGCGGCGTACAGGCATTGGGTTGTGATTTTCCAACCAGCCACAATTTTTTAGCGTCGCTAATAGCGGATTGGGTGTTTTGCCTGATCATCAGGCGTGCATAAGCATAATGACATTGAAAGCTGGTGGATTTCTGGGGTGTGTAATCCTGTACAAAGCCTGCCCAATCGCGATTCCCTGCTAATAGGTTTAGCCAATCTTGGCGCAATTTTTTCCCAAAATAGGTGTCGCCATAGCGTTTTAAAAACGCTTGGATTTCAGAGGGGCGCACTTGTTTCAGGCGCTCTTTGAGGTAGTGATAGCGCAGATAGTAATAAAGCGGATAGTCTTGCAAACTGGTGGAGATTTGTTGAAGTTTCTCCCAGTTTTCGGCTTTGAGCGCTTTATATGCACGCTTAAATTGCCACCGCTGTTGGCTTAGGGTGCCAGCATGGGCTGTCATGCACATCAGTGTTAGACTGATCAACAGATAACGGGTTAAATGGCGTCGTTTCATTTAAAAAAATCCTCTTTAAAAAGACGTCCAAGATAAATCTTGGACTCCGGAGTCATTAAAGATAGTATCTGGATAGTATCATTGATAATCTCTCTTCTTGCTATAAGATGACTGACTAACGGTCGTTTTTATCCGATAAATGAGTCATCCATCAAAACTGGCTTTATTGTACACAGAAAGGCGGCACCATGAAATGATTTTTTGTGAGAATTAACATAAATATCTATGTTTATTAAAAATAATTATCACAATAGAATTGTATATTATTGATAAGAATTAACCTGTTTTTGGTGTGGAGTTTTTGAGAGGGGAGGGGGGATGGCTCTGTAATAAAGACCTGCGGGGTGTGGGTTCTATGCCGCAGGTCTCTAATGTTAAAAATTTTCATCTAAACGCATCTGCTATCCAACGCATTTGTGGATTATTTGTTGCGCCGCTCATTAAGACGACATCAAAACGACAAGGATGTTGTTGTGCCCATCGATGGGTGTACAGATAATGCGTGGCTGTGGTTAAAATTCGTTGCTGTTTACGGATGTTAATGCTTTCTAAACTGCCACCATAACGCTGAGATTTTCGGTAGCGTACTTCTACAAAGACTAAAATGTCCTGATCGAGCATAATCAGATCAATTTCTCCGGCTTTGCAACGATAATTGCGTCCAATGGGTTGTAAACCTTGCCCACATAAATAGGCATGGGCTAGATCTTCAGCCCATTTTCCCCCAGTCGGCTTCTGTTTGCTTTGCGAGCTCATTTAATCAAGTAACTGTGGTTTTCCATTAACAAAACGTGCCCAAGACAATTGGTCACGGTGGATTATTCCTCTATTGTTCACGGATAAACGCCCCGTTTGACCTTGCCATTGATAGCGACTCAATTGTTGCAGTCGGGGTAGCAAATAATAGGCATCAACACCCAAGGCATACAATTGCTTGTTCATGTGCCCAGACAAAGCCGCTTGCACTTGTGCCGCCTTTTCATCAGGTGCCAATATCCAAGGCATATCCGCAAACATCACTCCCTCAAGCCGAGGACTAGAGGTGCCGCTATACACACGAGAAATGCTGTAAATGGGTAAACTGTCGCCAAGGCTCGAAACCAAGAGGCGGCGAATTGTCTGAGCCTGTTTAGGAAGAGCCACCATAAACGCCATATCCGCTGTCTTGATCTTTCTGAGTTTTTTTCGCATTGTGGATTTAAAACTATTATCGTAAATAATGGGTTGAGCCGCTAATTGTCCACCCAATTTTTTCCACTCTGCCTGAAAGACCTTCAATATCCCCTTTCCCCAAACCCCGTCTGGGACTAATACTAATGGTGAACGGTGACCTTTCGCCCAAGCACGCTTTGCCGCCTCCTTGGCCTCATCTTGGGGTGATAAGCCAAATTGATACAGGTTACCAATGAACTCTGGCGTTTCTAAATGATTTAAACCCAAGGTTGGTACGGGCAACTGAGTTTGGCTATTAGCCAAGACAGCGAGAGTCTTTTTGGACAAGGGGCCGACCACAAAATCAGCACCTTCTTTCACCGCTTTTTGATATACCTTCAAAATATTGGACGCATTGACGGGATAGACGGTAATGCCCTGATCTGCTGCTGCGAAAAAGCCTTTTTTGATGCTTTCAGCATACTCCCTAAATCGCCTGTCCTGAAGCGGTAATAACAACGCAACTTGTTGGAGCGATGTCAGGCTAGGACTATTTTGCAGCAAACTTGGTACAATATGTTGTGTAGCCGGATGGTTTGGAAAACGCAGTTGCCAGTTTTTAATACTTTGCCGCAGGGGCGTGGTTTTCGCCAACAATGCCAGAGCGATCCAGCCTGAAAAATTATTGCTTGGGACTTGTTCCACTTGCTCAAGCTTGCTCTGTTCGACAGAAGAGAGACTGTGCCACAGTTGTTGGTGATTTTCTCTTATAAGGCTTGGTTCGACTTTGCTATCGATCACCATCCATTCTTGTACCGCTTTCCGCAGTTCACCTTTGGCGACAAGAGCCTGAGCATGTAACTGCCGGTATTCTATTTGTAACGGCAGCCGCAACGCGGTCGGTTTTATGCGGTTAAGCCGTCTCAAAGCTTGGCTGACACGTTGCTCCGCTAGATCGATTTGGATACCCACCAATTCAAGCGGGATTTCCAATCCATAACTTCGACGGGCATCAAACCTTGCCAACTCAGCTTTTGCTTCTGCAAGCCTATCGGCTTTGAGAAAAGCTTTTATCGCTAAAAATTGGTAGGCTTGTTGTCCTGGTGGCGACACTTGCTCGGCTATCTTTCGATATTCATTGGCAGCCTGTGGGTAATTACCCTGCATTTCTAGGCGTTTAGCCGTCTTGAGCGAGTCTTGGATGAGCGATTCAGTCTCAATAGGCGGCGGCTCATCATCTTTGGGCAAAGAAGTGCAAGCTGATAATAAAGAAAATAAGATGAGTAAATATGTTAAAGTACGCATAGTCATTATTCGATAAATGATGGATTAATTTTGTACATTATCTTAAAAAAGTCTGCTTGGTGTCAATTGAATATTTAGGAGCGCAAGGCGTACCTTGCACGAAATTAAACAAACTTATGGACATTTTCCCACTTCCTATTTTCCCCCCAGGAGCCCTATCGAGTTCTGTTGTTACAACAGTATGGGTTGGGGTTTTTATCATCGCTTTTTTTAATCTGCGCCTTGGCTGGGTACTTTCTGGCCTAGTCGTGCCCGGCTATGTGGTGCCATTGTTCATTCTCAACCCTTGGTCTGCCGGAGTCATTATCGTTGAAGGAATGGTCACCTATTTTATTGTCTGGCTGTTCTCAGAATATCTCTCACGCAGGGCGCCTTGGTGTAATTTTTTTGGACGTGACCGTTTTTTTGCCTTAGTGTTGGTCAGCGTTTTGGTACGGCTCTTTTTTGACGGTTGGCTATTACCTATAATCGGTGAATTCGTGGTCAACCATTATCAGCTACAATTCGATTACCGTAATCAACTACACAGCTTTGGACTGATTATTGTCGCCTTGATGGCTAATCAGTTTTGGAAAACTGGTTTAGTACGCGGATTGATTCCGCTGTTTACTTCCTTGGCGATTACTTATGTTATTGTCCGTTTTGGACTGATGGAATTGACTAATTTCAGTATGAGTCAATTAGGCTATATGTACGATGATTTAGCCATTTCTATTCTGTCGGCACCCAAAGCTTATATTATATTAGTAATAACGGCATTTATCGCCTCCCGTATGAATCTTCATTATAGCTGGGAATTCAACGGTATTCTCATTCCCGCACTCTTGGCGCTGCAATGGTATCAACCTTATAAAATCCTCGCCTCGTTTGCAGAAGCTTTTATTATTCTTATTCTCGCGCAAGCGGTATTAGCAACCCCCTTGTTTAAGTCAATGACCATAGAAGGGGCACGTAAGCTACTCCTGTTTTTTAATATTAGCTTTATCTACAAAATGGCGTTGGGCTATTTCATGCTATGGTTTATGCCCGAGGCAAACACAGCTGATTATTATGCCTTTGGCTATTTGTTAGCCACTTTGCTGGCGGTCAAAATGCATGATAAACACATTGTCCTCAAAATGACCCGCGCCACTTTACAAATATCCTTATCTGGCGTGCTGTTGGCCAGTCTTTTGGGCTTTGCCATGACCCTGTTGCCGGGGGTTGCACGACTCCCCAGCACAGCTGCCAGTACCCATATCGAGCGGCTGGAGCAGTCCCAGCTTATAGAACTCATTTACCTAGATAAAGTTTCTTTATCCCAAGGACGTGTCCACAATAGTTTTGTCGAACCGCTGCCTCAAGAGATTGAATCTTTTCAAAACGGGCTAGAAAAGTTACTGGCGTACCAGCAGCGTCGTGAACCGGCATTATTGCAACAAGCCTCCGCTTATTTCGCCCAAGTGAATTATCAAACCTTATTAGTGCAGCAACGCTATATTTATCTTAGAGAAAGTAAAGAACTTTCTCCGCAACGTGGTTGGGGGATTTATGTGCTGGACTTAGAGGCTGAGGATCGTTTACTGCTTGAAATACCGGCGCCCTTAGATGAGTGGGGCACGATAGAAGCGGGTGCCCATCTGTTTATCCATATGCAAGGCGGAGCATTGGCGATAGCGGGTTCGGCTAGACGCGCCAATAAAAATGGTAGCTCGGATATGCTGACAAATTATCAAAGTTTTTTTCAAACTTTTCACCGCGTCTTAGCACAGCAGAATGTATTACAAGTACGTGCTTATACGCAAAAAAGTCTGCGTGTTTTGAATGAAACATACCAAAATCCGACAGACGCTCCCTTGTCCAGCAGCAGTTTGTGGCTCAAAAGCGCCTTACCAGCGCCGCTGGAACTGTCACAGCTTGAGCAATTGATTGGCAGATATGTGATCGAATGGACAGCCACCCCTTTTCGCAATGCACAACGGAATCTGACTTACACTGGTTTTAGCGAATTGTTTCTCAACCGGGAAGATGTCATCAAACTCTTATTGAGTCAAATCAGTGAAGTGACAATCCCTTTGAAAGTGCATGAAGGACGCATTGAGGGTTATTTGCAGGACAGCTTGTTAGGAGAGATTGCCCCCAAAGGGACTAATTGGTATAAGCAGCCCCGTATAGAAGAACTCTGGTTTTTTGATAGAGAAGTACTCACACCTTTATTGAAACTTATTCGCAGCGAATATCAGGCTGGGCATTGGAGTCAAGCCGGAAAAGACCAACTGCGGATATTAGCTGGGGCAGCCGCTATTGTCGGTTATGGTTTCGAGCGTTATCAGGGTAGCAAAGAAGATTTTTTGATCCTAAAAGAACAAGGAGCGAAGCGACGCTATTGGGGCACTTATGTGTTTCGCTTGGGCGGCGGACAAAATTATATGGTCCAAGTGCCTCGCCCTATTCACGAGAGCAACAGTTTTGAATACGCGGTTACGCTGTTTGCGCGTTTGCAAGCAAAGGTGTTATTAATTGCTGGTACGCACCCCGCAGCCAATATTGATGGCAGCTCAGATTTAGTCAAAGACAAAAATTATAGAAGTCTTTTTAGCTTGGTTAATCAAGTCGTTTTGCGAGAAGAGGGTAATGATCCAATGCTAGTCATTCAGAGCCGTGCTTTTGGTCGCAGTGAGGATGAAACAATGGCCGATGTGTTGCTGGCTTTTGATAAAGGTATCTCTTCCCAAGCGGGTTTGAGCGAGCTTAGCAAGGGATTATTTGGTTCAATTCAAGCCGAAGGCTTGAGCATTCAATTTGTTCGTGGCGAGGCGAATACAGTCGGTTACGAGGTAGGCAGTTTGCCACAAAGCTTATATCTCTCCGCAACGCAGAATAAGGAATTTGCCATACTGTGGCTATCAGCGACTACCCGTAAATATTATCGTCAACAAACGGAGCTTCAATACGTCCAATTCAATGCGCTAAATATTCCTACGGTGAGTGTCGATCTTTATGAATATATTAAAGCCCGTTCCACAGGCGAGGCTGTTTCCAAGGCATTCCGCGCCCGTGTTAAGGAGTACATACAAACGCAAGATATATTGATTTTACAGGATTTGCTAACCCGTTGGCCTCAATATCGTTTGGAGCGGTTAATAGATGTGAATTCCAAACAAGCGTTTTTACTGATGTATGCGGCTGATGGAAAACTGAGTTTGGTTGCAAATCTATTTCCACGCGATCCAGATAGTAGCTATCGTGACGATGTGAGACGGTTTATTGAAACTCGCGGCGGTTGGCTGGAACTTCAGTAAACCGAAAATTGCCGAGGTGTAGGCGATAAATCGCCTACTACGAACAGATAACTGTTTTTGTCCCGAGTGGATACCCCTTAATTAGCGCGTTATGTTAAAATCAGATTTTATTAATGGAGAACACTAATGAAACGAAAAAACTGTTGGGAAGTCATAAAGTGCGGACAAGTACAGGGATTGGTCCTGCCCGCGGGAACTTGAACTTAAAAGGATTGGCTCATAGAATCGGGCTTCTTGAAAACAAATATAAAAATGTATATAATGGCGCACTACCGCTGTAGAATTACTTATGGCGGTATTTCTGTGAAACCAATTT
>JBDLJY010000034.1:0-29109 GCA_039714115.1 Pseudomonadota bacterium
CAATGCAAAAAGCTTGCATTGGGAATTTATTGAAAAAACTTTATTCATTCTCCCCATGAATGATCTTGAAGCCATGCGCTCGGATTAATGATCGCTCTTACATTCCCGGTTTAAAAGCGGAGGGGATATCGGAGTCGCTTATTCGTGATATTCAGATCATGGGCTATCTCATCCAGGGGCGCTCCAAAAGAGAGCAGACTACTGTTATTAGAATCTGGAGCGGTTATATACCTCAAACGCCCAATACTTATTACCAGAATAGACAGCACCTTGCCATCCACTTGATATAAGCTCATTTGCTATGAAGCGATTGATAAAACCGTGACCAACCAGCATGACTGATTCATATTCAGTGGCAATTTTTTGGAGTTTATTAGCCGCTAATCTAGCTCTTTGCTTGGCTGAACGTAATGACTCTGCATTGGATGAGTATCCAAGAAACCAGAATATTCTAAATAGAATTGCCCAGACTTTGATTGGGAGCCTTAGAGAATTCCATTGAGGATATGGCAATCCGGCTTCACTAAACAAAGAATCAATCATAAGTATTTTGTCGATTCCCAAGGCTCTAGCGGATTGAATTGAGCGTGGTAAGTCACTACAGATGATGGCATTGCAATTTTGCGCCATTTCAATGGATTTTAAGGGCGGTTTTCCATTAATACCTGATGAATTATAGGCTGTTATCCAACTATGCAATTCGCTGGCTTTTATCTTACCGGCGAATTCCACATTTGGTTTACCATGCCTTAAAAGGACGATTTTCATTTTTAGTTTATATATGGAGGTATCCCATTAACACACAAGACTCAAGATTTGATCCAACATGGCGGGACGATGTCATAGAGCCAGAGGCGCTTGAAATACCTTTAGTTTTTCCAGAGGATACGCTGCGGTGTCGTATGTCAAGCAAGCCTTCCCGTTGGAAGATTACTACCTTGATCCGGGGTTGGAAAGGTTTTCACAATGGTTGCAAGCGCAAAAAGACGGTACGCCTTCCGAAGAATCGATAAAAACGGTTGCCCGTGAGATTGCCTTAACAACGGTTAAATCGCAAGAAGAGTATGATCGGCATCGTTGTTTTACGCCGTTTGCGCTTTCTGATAGAGATATACATAGGAATATGGTGATGTCACGTAAAAAACAGGTGACGGAAAATCCAAAATAGAAATGACAGCCATATCTTTAGTTTGGTGTCTTTTTTTTAAGTACTGAAGCATAACATCAAATATTTTGCTGGAGCCCGTTTGCAACTCAATGTCATTAAGTTAATCCGTTAAAAATCAGATTTTTTCAAAAAGCTTGTCCCGAACTTGAGAGGGATCGGATTTTTTTGACGTAGCCGCTCCGTTAAAAATCCTATTTTGACGTCTTCTCTCCCATAAAATAAATTAGTTGTCCTTAACTTAATGGCAACTGGCTCCGTAACGTTTTAGATTGAATAGGAAACGTTACGGACGGGGTTGCAAACCCCGTCCAGCAAGGAATATTCAAGTCATCACGATTTTTCATCATGTCTTGTAAAACCGTCTCAGACATGAAAAATAAAGCCTTTTGTGGCTCTTTTTGTGTCAGATTCAGGTTACTGGTAAACGGTGCTTTGGCAATATACAAAATATCACGTATCCCATGTTCATCATACATGTCACCATCGGCAGCACAGAGTCTTAAGGGCAGGAGTGATGGTTTCGTTTGTCGTTTTTGTCTCATTAGTCAACATGCGGTTGGCTAACTTTAACAGTCTATCCAATGCTTTTGGATCACGCTTATGAAGCATAGTCGCCGTTTCTTGCCAAGGAAAATCCGGTGCTGTCACTGGATTATTGGCTTTAAAGCGGAGCCCAAATACAAAATTATTGAGCCGTTATGGATTGCTTTTCGAGCTTTTTGGCATTGACAAGTAAATACTCAAGATAGGCAATACCCACTTCGCGTTTGACAAGCCCGGAGGTTTCTTTATCCAATAATTCATGTAAGCCAATGATGGCACGATTATCAGGATCATCAAATAATTTTTTGATTTGTCGGTTAATTTCTGATAAAGCCTCCGCTTTTTCTTCTATCTCGTCACTTGTATGAATAAGATTATCATAATGATTAGAGATAGCCTGCTGAAGTCCGTCATGTACCGCTGTCATTTGGACTTTGCACAAATGGGCGCGAAATAACTTGTCTCCCGTTTTTTTGTCGCCAGTCGATACGGGTTGCAAATCGCCTTTTTTGGATTGAAAGGGCGGAGATTGTGGAATTTGTTCAAGGAGCTGAGTATAAATCTTTGTCACGGATTTTTTGAGTGCCTCATCCTGAAGTGGGAAAGCACCAAACGTCTGAAATTATCCCGCTCTGCCCTTAACCAAGTCATATAAATTACGGGCTGGCAAATTGCGATAGACTTCTCTAGCCACAGTGAGGCAATCCAAGCCCAGTGTTTAGACATTGTGCATGAAAGGACTGCTTTGGTTGATAGCCTTTTCAATCTCTTTCATTATTTCTTTGTGTGAAAATTCTAGGTGATCGTTATCAGGTGTTATTTCGTGAGACATGTTTGATCCTTGTTAAAAATTCTATCTAAAGTAACGTTTATGGTTGAACAGGTGCATTATGGCTTGAATAAGCTGTTAAGCCAGCTTGTAAAATGATAAGCAATCTCACTCTGAGCTTGCAAAGCGTGGGCTGTGATGGCTTGCCCTAATGGATTGCCTGGCTCATCTTGCCAAGCTAAATAAGTGTGAATCACCGCTTTACTGTGATGTACCTCTTTAAAAGGGGCAAAGTTTTGTTGACGGGCACCCTCAACACAATGACGTGCCCAATTGAGACTATCTGGTTGAGCCAGCCCCATCAAAAAATCTTCCAACATCCCCGCGTCTTGATTATTGGGCATCAGCCAGATGCCAATACGGGGTTTTTCGTCTTGGCTGGAAATAATGGTGCCTTGGGGATTCGCTTGTTTAGGAACATCGTAATGATATAAATTCAGCGCATTTTGTACTTGCCGCCACCGTGAATTGACATCAGGATTATCAGCATCAAGCACGATGCCAATGATTTCTATATCCTCTGAAGGGATAAGCGCGTCTAAGCGTTTAAATAATTTTATATCCCCATCACATTGATAAATGCAAAAAGTTTCTGGCAAGTTATGTGCTTGACATAGCGCACTGATAACATGGCAATCATTTTTGCCCTCCACTAACAGCACACGGCTGCCTTTGTGTTTGCACCAATCCTTTTTTTGAGCCATTAGCGCATCTCCACATCCATTTCTAATGCATTTGCCAATGTTTCACACCGATAAGGCGTAGCAACTGTCCCAAAACCCGAACGATTATGAAGACGGTGGAAACTCCCCTGGTTTTCTTGAGTCTCCCAAACCGCATAAAAACTTTGCACACAATCTTGACTATGTGTGGTGGCAAAAATTTGCACATCTAATTTTTTGGCCAAATTGAAAATCATTTCCCATAATTTGGCCTGTACTTTCCAATGTAAGCCATTTTCAAATTCATCTATCAGTAGAAAACCATCACGGGCGTTGACTAAAGCCAGAATAATGTAAAATACACGACTGATGCCTTCACCTAAATTGGTTATGAGGCGTTTTTCCTCGCTGTCGTGGTAAATTAAAACAGGCATTATATTATCAACTTGATTAGGCTCATCTAGGTATCCAACTAAGACAACTTCCTCAATCCTTTCATCAATCAATTGCAGCCCCTTAAAGACTTCTTTTCTTGAGGACAATTGTACATTGATATTATCCCATAACCTAGCTAAAGTTTGACGATTGAGAGGCTTGGTTGAGATTAGTTGAACATTCAACTTAGCCTTATTAAGTATAGGGGGGCTAAACAGAGATTCTCCATTTAAACGTAGTAGAGGAATCGCTTCATCACCCTTTTCTATCACCAATTCGACATGAGTTAATGGATTATTGGATAATTGTGATTCGTCAATACGAATAAGACGTTGTCCGTCGTGATGATAAGCACCAATACCCAGTTTTAAGCTTTTTTCAATGGATTTTAGAGAACCCATTTCTATACCCGGCTTGCCCACTTCTGGAAATTGATAATTATAAAAAAGATAACGGAGTGGATTGGACATTTCTGGTATAGAGCCACAATGTTCATCTAGCACCCCTTCTCTTTTCCAATTTTCTCCTCGCTCAGAAATCAGTTGATAGAGAGAATCAGGGGAAGCATTTTTGGCGTAAAGATGTAACGCCTCCAATAAACACGTTTTCCCAGAATTATTTTTTCCAACAAACAAATTAACCCGCCTTAAGCGTTCAATTTTTAGCTCTTTGAACAGACGAAATTTTTTAATATATAGTGAATTTAGCATAAATTTTTCAGAAACTATAAATCCAAGATTTATTCTCTTGTTTGCGATAAAATCAAATTAATCAAATTAAAACCAGTAGATGAAAACAAATAGCGTCTATCAAACTGCTGTTGCCTGGTAGCGATAAAGTTGTCACAACGAAACAGCAAAAACGGGAAACTTTCATAACCCCCATCTAATGGAAGTTTACCATTGAGTTGGTATAATGAATAAAGATAATAACCAAGCACATCACGAAAACTATCCCGTGCCCTTGTTTCCTCCTCATTACGCACTATCTGTTCTGTCGCGTTGAGTAAATCTCTTGCTACATCAATTCGCTCCTCGCTACCGCTGATCGGAACAGTTAAAATGTCACCATCTATATAATATTCCGGCTCAAATTCATAGCTTAGCACATCATAAAAGCTTTTCGTTGCGCGTTGTGCAAAGTGTTCATAGTAGGCATTGAGTTTTGTCAGTGTTTTATTAACCACTTTCGTTTGGGTGCGTTTAAAAATATTTCTTATATCCTCCCCCCAGTCCAATGCCATTAAGTTAAGACAAACCTGACAAGTGTCAAAAACCTGTCATGTTAATTTTTTCTTTAGTTTACAACGACCTGCCATGTTTTGGATACCTGGCAGGTCTGATTTTGGGGGGTTTATCATACTGGCATTGCCCCCCAGTCTCGCTAATGAGTGTTCATAATCACCCACACCGGCTTTATTTGATATTCATCACGCCGGTGATGCCCCGCTGATAACGTTGTTCTCGTTGCGACAAATCGGCATAGCGAATAATATCATTGATATAAAAAGTGAGCCAGCGCGTTTTAGTTTCTAAAGAACGCTCCTCATCTGTCTCACCCCCGCGCCCACGATACACTGCTTGCACAATTTCCATTAAATTGTTTTCAATCTGAAACTTGGGCACTTGAATATGCCGCACACGCGCAAAGGTAATCCCACGGCATCCGACGCGATGATTTTAACCTTAAAATATTGCTTTAATTTCATCGTCGTCGTAACCATTTTCACCAATTCATGGAGTAACGCCGCGCCACGACGCCCGCCAACTCTTCATCCACATCTCCTAGCCGCCCCGTTAATAGCCAACACCCCACTAACAAAGCACTGAGCCACAGATAAGTATCTGGCAGCCACGCCTTCTCAGAATGAGGCTAAGCCAATTTTAAAATCGCTTTAAAACTCTCAATGCCATTAAGCCTGTTCTAGTGTATGCTCAACCTCTCGCGCTGGTGAGTACAGCTAATGTAAAACAACGAAAAAGGCATTGAATGTTTTTTTGAAAATGAGCTTAATTCTCAACCTATCGCGCTGGGTTAAACAAGGAATAAAACCGGGAAAAATCAAGCTCATTTTCAAATCGCTTTAAAACACTCAATGTTTTAAAATAAAATTGCTTGTCGTTAACCTAATTACAAACAGGAATCACATGAACATCGTAGTATTGGACGGTTACACTCAACCCAGGTGCTCCGTTAAAAATCCGATTTTTTCAAAAAATCGGATTTCTAGTGATTAAAGAAATCCGATTTTTTCAATAAGAAATTAGATAAAAAATTTCGCTATGCTTTGAAAGGCAATACCATTATCAGCATCGCTGCTAAAATTCAGGTACTTATCGGCTACGGATGGTTGGCAGAAGCAACGGTGGGCACTTACTACCTATCTGTGTTGGTAGCCACTGACAATGGTAAAAAAATCTTGCAACTGCTAGAGCAGGGAAAAATCAAGGTAATTGCCACTCAACCGGCAGTCGATATCCATTCCCATCATTATTGGCTCAAAGAAATACAGCAAAAAGAACATACTGCTTATGTGAGTTTTTTAAACACTCCACAATCTGTCGCCAATATCGCCAATTGGACTGAAGAGGAAGTCGCGGCAATGCAGGGAACATTGGATGAGCATCTGAATGGTTGGCAAGTGCTGGCGCGGTGGAAACTTAGCAATCCATCGATTAAGTACAAACCATTGCGACGCTTGCTAAGTGCTTGAGAATATAACTATTAGTCAACGAGATAATTCAATGTTGGGGGTTATGCTCTGGCGGTGCAGAGTTTTGTTGATTATGCAGTGTCGTATGTCAAGCCTCAAAGTCAGTGATCATAAAGTGTGAAATCATGATCAAACCAGAGCACATAAAATATTTCATTAATACGATATCCAACCATTGGTTTTTTACCACTAAATCGAAACGCCAGAAAATAGTTAAAATCTTCTGTAATATTACTGGGAAGTGCTGTTTTTATACTATATTTGGAAATTTTCTCTATGCCAAGTCCGTGACGAGGTAAGTTTTTTATGTCTTTCCACGGAATATGCCTTCTTTTAAAGATGGATTCCGCAAAAGCCGCTTTATCTTTCTGATCAAGATTAGAAAAACAATATTTACCTTGAATGAGCCTTTCTAATGAAAAAATAGGAGGGGTGTTGTCATAATCAACCGGTTCAAGGCTTTTTAGTCTGTTCCCTTTGTTTTTATCATGTTGCGGTATGCGCTTTTTCTTAGGCATCTACTTAACCCGTGTTTTAAAATAATCTGCCAATTCATCTACCGAAATTTCGCTTGCATTGATTTCATTGCCTGCCCATGGTGGTTCGTCATGAGTCATATTTCTTAGCTTCCAAGCACTAAATTGACCAAAAACATCATATACTTCATCTAAAAACTCTATTTGCTCATGACTGAGAACTGATGTTGGGTTAAAGTCCGGAGGTGCAGGAATGAGATTTCTGCCATGATTTTTATATTTGTGATATACCTCTGGACAGACGGGCCCATGTCTCCATGCCTCAATCTTAGAATCAAATAAAGGCTGTTCAAATAGGGCTAAGTAAAAGCCTTGAGCATAATAAAGCAGTTTTTGCAGTTTCAGATTACAAATTCCGCTTTCTTCTTCATTATCTCCTTTTAGGAGAAAGTACTTTGCTACATTGTGAACGTTAAGCATTTTTTTTACCTTTAAGATAAATCTGGCCGACTCCGCTCTGACAATAATTAAAAGCAAGCGTAGCCTGGATTAAATGTAGGGTGCGTCCTACGCACCATCTGGTCCAATGCCATTATGATAAACCGGCAACCATAAAGGATTGCCCCTACATAAAATGCGCCTAAGATGCCACGGGGCATACCCTATCGGGTTTGCCCTTAACTTAATGGCATTGACCATCTGGTCACGTCTAATTGATCTACACTGACAAACAGGTGCGTAGGACGCACCCTACACTCGCTATTTTTCCAGTTGCATCATACTCAATCCACCATATCAGGTCAACCTTTTTTTTCGGTCTATTCCAAAATTAATATTTGAAACCGATTAAATTTTTAATATTACCTATAAATATCAATGATAGGGCTACCCTTATAAGCCGCGACAACCCGTTACATTAAACAACAATTTGACACCGTTATTGCGTGTCATCACTTACTGCATTATCGTGGCGCATAAACATGACATTAACGCTTTGTGCCGCCTGCATATCATATCTCCGCACCGTGCTATTGCGCGACTCCTATTCATCTAGGGGCGCTCCTATCACAAAATTATCAAAGGGATGCAAACCGCTAAGAACACCATTAATAGTTTGCCTCAACAAAACGGAGTTTATATTTTAAAAAATAAAAAAGAGAGCAGCCTAGTGTTATTAGAATTGGCTATAGAAAGTCCCAATGGCGTTGTTAATGTGATTGAGATAAGCAAGACTAAAATAGGCTTTTCTGGCTCACCGAAAGTCGTTCAAGCCTTGTTAAAGTTTGATTTTACAACGATGGGCTATCAAGAGAAAACGTTTAAACAGTTTGGTGGTGGCGATGTTCAACAGTCCATGTATTTTGCATTTATACCTAAAACACCACCCTCAAATTATAAAGAACTTATTCCGCAGAAATTTGAGGAAAAAATATTAACACACAAGACTCAAGATTTGATCCAACATGGCGGGACGATGCCATAGAACCGGAGGCACTTGAAATTCCTTTAGTTTTTCCAGAAGATACGCCACCTACGGGTGAAATCTGGGTAGAAAGTCGCCCAAGATCGAAGGAAAGGATGTTCAATGATGAAATCGAACTTGAAAAACCAAGATGGGTAACAAGCCAACGTCCGCTCCAGTCCATCACTATCTTGGAAAAAAACGCGACTGTAATGAAATTGGTTATGTAGTGTCGTATGTCAAGCAAGCCTTCCCGTTGGAAGATTACTACCTTGATCCGGGGTTGGAAAGGTTTTCACAATGGTTGCAAGCGCAAAAAGACACCTTCTGAAGAAACGATAAAAACGGTTGCCCGTGAGATTGCCTTAACAACGCTTAAGTCGCAAGAAGAGTATGATCGGCATCGTTGTTTTACGCCGTTTGCTATTTCTTATAGTGATATACACAGGAATATGGTGATGTCACGTAAAAAACCGCTGACGGAGGAGACGGAAAAATAGAATAGACAGTTTTTCTGCCACGCTCAAAGTAGATTGTTGTTGCAGTTTCTCCCTGTCGGGGTTGGTGGGCAACAAAAACACTCTGCCCGTTCCGCGGGCACAATCTCGCTGAGCGAGCATGGGTTAAATCGCTCGATAATTTGTAAATATAAGTCACATCCCCCAAACCACAATCGCTTGGTTACGATAAGTATGCAGTTCTCGAAAAATTTTATCCTCCCACGCCTTTTCGAGCGTCCTATCAAACACCAACAAATGTCCCTCTTGAGTATTGGCAGTATCCATATATTCCCAAGTTTGTTTCAAACCCTTAGCAAGGGTTGTTTGCAGAGAATAATGTAACAACTTCAACTCAATCACCACTTTTTGTACCCCCCCAGGATAGGGCCAAATGATCAACAAATCCGTTCGCCCACGTCCCAAACCATATTCTCGCTCCACTCGCCCACCTCCATTGATAATGCGATGTAAAAAAGCTTGTAACAACAACTGGGAGCCCGCTTCATGATATTGATATTGTTGGAGCCAATGTTCAGAATTTTCCCGAAAAAAGGTTTGGAAAGCAGAGATAAATTTTTCCATATCCAGTTTGCCATCCGCAGCATTCACATACCAAAGCGTTTCTTGTGCCATACCCATTTGAAAACCCCAGCCCAATTCACGCGGGATAACCTCTTGATAAATCTTATTAGCAATTTCGGTTTGACCGTTTTGGTGGCGATGCACTAAACCTAAATCAACTACATATTCGACATCATCAGGATGAAGCGGGGTTTCTTGGCCCAGCAACATGGGTTGAATGACGCGCTGCACTCGCTCTTCTTTGAGTTTATCTGTTAGTTGATCGAGATGAGTTTCACGCCGTAAGATCAGATTTTCTTTAGCTTGCAGCATCATTTCCTTTGTGATGGACACAGAACGGTCACGATGCGCTTTGATCTTAAAACAGACTTCATACCCCAAGGCATTCACTAGCCAAGGTTGCCCCCGCGTGAGTTCCCAGGCTAAATCAAGTGTTTCTGGTTCAAAAACTTGACAGGTTTCTTGGGTGTGTTGCCTGTACAATGTTTCAATATCGGCTTGTGTAAAGTTGCCCAATCGTAACGATTCTGCTTTGACATTAAAGGCACTGCCACCTGTGATGATCGCCTTATCTTGGGCCGAGTGAATCCGATAATCGCGCACGTCGCGCAGCCCGCATAAAATAATGCTTTGGGGAAAGTGGGCAGGACGCTTATCGTAGCCAGTCCGTAACTGCCGTAGAACCGAAATCAAGGTATCACCCACAATAGCATCTATTTCGTCTATTAAGAGCACAATGGGTTTAGGGCTTTCTTCAGCCCAAAGGGTAAGTACCTGATTAAGGGCCGCGTGTCCCCCCACTCTTCCAACTTATGTTGTAGCAGTGGAAATTTGTCCAATCTGGCAGTCCGAGCCCGCGAAACGAGTTCGGTTAAAATAGCTTGTATGCCTTCTTTCACGTTTTCGCGGCTTGTGCAAGCTCGACATTGATGTACAAACAGTAGTACTTGCCTTCGTGGTTGATGTAATCCATCAACGCTTGTAGAGAAGAAGTTTTGCCCGTCTGGCGCGGCGCATGGAGTACAAAGTATTTTTTATGGTCAATGAGAGATAATATTTCTTCCAAATTGAACCGAGTTAAGGGAGGCAGGCAATAGTGATCCTCGCTGACGACTGGCCCGGCGGTGTTAAAAAATCTTGGTGTTTTCATGTTCATCAGTTTGTCCTTTTGCATGAGATAGTTAATTTGTAATATTATACCACCTCATTCACAGGATAAAATAGATGGGCTCCCCTTTTTTCAGCCCATTTTTAACCGCAACAAAATTGCTTTGAAAAAAATAAATTTCTAGGCTCAGTTTTTCTAAGCGGCTTTCCTGATTCACGATGTATGCGTGTTTATGATGTAAAGCGGAACGGGGAATAATTAAACGGTTGGGATGCGCTTTGCCACGGAGTTCGACTTCCACAAACAGGTTTTTAATTCATTCAAAATTGCCCTCATGTAAGCGCACAATGGCAGATAATCCAAACACTTTGGGCAGATTAGTCAGTTCGACTGGTGATGAAGCAGATGGATTGTAGGTTAGCGATGGCGAGTTCATAATCGGTGGGCTCAATGCGTAGCAACAATTCTCCACTTTTTAAGAATAATTCAAATGATAACCTAAATCCCATAGTTGTGAAGCTAGATTAAACAATGATGAAGGTGAATCCGCAGATAATTCCCAACACATTTATCGACTACTTTTATCTGAATGGCTTGAAAGTCACGACGAAAACGGTAAGTATTATCAGAAAATGGTGATTGTAATAAATATTGATTTAAAACAGATGGGGTTAATTTTGAGGTATAGCCAGATAGACTTATTTTTTTTTTTTTCTTATAAAATCCCAACAAAGTTCATATATAAATTCAGAAAAATGATAAGCATAAACTTCCCATAATAAATCATGAAAATAGTCTAAATCTATCAAAACTGGAGGAGCATCTGAGCCATCCAATTTTATCGCCCAATGTCCAGAAACTTCTTGATGAGGCAAACAACCAAAGATCATCCTTCAGTAAGGTTTTTTTACATTGACACTCTACTTGTAAATCTTGCATCTTATAAGGGCTATTACACAGTTTATCCCATTGAGTTGGGGATAAAAAAACTATCATATAAAAAAGTATTGGTTTCAAGAAACTTCTGCCCTTCTTTGATTGAATACCACTCTCTGACTGATGGCGGAAAAATCATAAGCCATTTTTGTTCAATTTCATCCAATTCCTTTAATTGTTTATCTGATATTTCAGGAGTTAATGAAAGCAATTCAAAGGTTTGTTGATGAGATTTTAAGTTCATTTTGTCTTGCCTTAGGGGGGGCTCCCCAATTTATTACCTAGTGTTGTCATCTTTTTAATGATATGAGGTCAAATTTTTATAAGACAAGCCATGTAGCTATTGATATGACTTGCATCGTAGCGAGTATCAGTCATCGCTTTTTCCTCAAAGTTTAAGGTGGCTTATTTCAGGACGGGCTTGTCCATTGGTATCCGTAGGCACTGTGCCTTTTTCAACGGGTCTCATGTTTGCTCCCTAATCCTGCGGCGGTGCGTTCCATTTCTAAAAAAGTGTGATATGCCACTTCATCGCTAAACGGTACGACTAAACGTCTTTCAAGTGCGGCTATTTGTTCAGGCGGTGCTGACTTGGCATTTTCTAAAACCTGATAATATTCACCCATGTCATAGTCATTCAAATTAATCAATTCACCCGGTTGTAGGGATTGCACGATGCTGGGAGAGTGCGTCGTGGCGATAAATTGAATCAATGGAAATGTCGTCCTTAAACTTTTGATGATTTGCCGTTGCCAGTGCAGGTGTAAATCAATTTCATCAATGAGGACAACACTCATTGCTAAAATAGCGCGTTGTCCATCATCGGCTGGACGGCTATGCTTATCAGCTTGATTGACAGCCTTCTAAACAAAATGTCATCAAAGCCGAGCAGTAAGGTGCCGACTACTAAGGCATCCAAAATGGCGGTTTTGCCCCAAGTTGCTTGAATTTGAGGGAGAGGGCGTTTCCTCCGATGGACTTGTATCCACTTGTGATGGCGTGATTGGCAAAGGCTTAGAGTAAATTCTTTCCTCTAACGCCGCTAATATCGGTAATTCTGGATTCACCTGGCGTAAATTCTCAAAATACCGCTTAGCTTCGTCTTTTTGCCCCCTGTCCAAAGCCTCTTTTGTCCATGTCACATAACGCGCCGCAATTTTGTCTAAACCCGCTAAAGCCTCGGCATTGCTTGGCTCTTTTTCCAACACCTCTTTATAACACGCCAAGGCAGTACCCCCCATTTCGCTAATGCTCAAACGATTGGCTTGAAAATGATTTTCACACGCAACATTTGCGGACATTCATGACACCAATGACCACATTCCACAAAACCGCTAGTAAATATTATGATTATGTTTAGCAAAAATTAAGCCAATTTTAAAATCGCTTTAAAACTCTCAATGCCATTAAGCCTGTTCTAGTGTATGCTCAACCTGTCGCGCTGGTAAGTACAGCTAATGTAAAACAACCAATAAGGCATTGAGTGTTTTTTTGAAAATGAGCTTAATTCTCAACCTATCGCGCTGGGTTAAACAACGAATAAAACCGGGATAAATCAAGCTCATTTTCAAATCGCTTTAAAACACTCAATGTTTTAAAATAAAATTGCTTGTCGTTAACCTAATTACAAACAGGAATCACATGAACATCGTAGTATTGGACGGTTACACACTCAACCCAGGTGATTTAAGCTGGGCACCTTTACAGTCTTTAGGACATTGTGAAATTTATGAACGCACACCCCCCGACGCAGTAGTGAAACGCGCCGCTCATGCCGAAATCGTTTTGACTAACAAAACCTTATTGACTCGCGCCGTCATTGAACAATTGCCAAAATTACAATATATCGGCGTACTCGCTACCGGCTACAACGTCGTTGATCTTAAAGCCGCCCGTGAACGGCATATCCCCGTTACCAATGTGCCCAAATACAGCACTCCCTCCGTAGCACAAATGGTTTTTGCTTTATTATTAGAATTGACGCGACATGTCGGTTTACACGCTGAAGGTGTACGGGCGGGACGTTGGAGCAATCAGGCTGATTTTTGCTATTGGGATAAACCTATGATTGCCTTAGAAAGTTTGACCATGGGTATTGTAGGTTTAGGCGCGATTGGACAATCTGTGGCCAAATTGGCGCAAGCTTTTGGGATGTCAGTCTTGGCTTATCAACACTCCCCTAAGTCGGTTGACGGTATCACTTGTGTCGATTTAGAGAGCTTATTTCGGCGAAGCGATGTCATCAGTTTGCACTGCCCCTTGACACCAAAAACGCAACATCTCGTCAATGCTCAACGATTAGCCTTAATGAAACCCTCAGCCTTTCTTATTAATACCAGTCGAGGGCCCTTGATTGATGAAGAAGCCCTGGCACAAGCGTTGCGAAGTGGGCAGATTGCGGGAGCGGGCTTAGATGTCTTAAATATCGAACCGCCTAAACTGGATAACCCTTTATTTAGCTTAAAAAACTGTATTATTACGCCACATATCGCTTGGGCGACTCAGACAGCGCGGCAGACATTGTTGGAGATTGCAGTGGCGAATATTCAGGCGTTTCTTAATGGTAGTGTGCAAAATGTGGTGAATTAAAAAAGATGTGCAAGGTACGCCTTGCACTATGCTTTTGAATCGTATATCGCGCCGGATTCGGTATTGACACAAACTGGATAGCGCAGTTCTGCGGTGATTCTAAATCACGGTTGCTCAAAAACTGGTCACGATGTAAACGTTTGTAGTGCCAATGATGAAAAGTAAGAGAAAAAATTTTGCAATCAGTTTTTGAATGTTTTATTATCATCAAATAAAATATATAATTTATTTTTAAAATTTAAAAAGTATGCTTATTGAGATAAAAAAATATGTCTAAAAAACATGAAATTACCATAGGTAATACCCCTGAGAGCACCTATCGTATATCCGAACCCTCGGCGGATAAGATTCACCTTATCGTTACCCCAGTGTCAGCCGTTGAATATCTTATTCATAACAAGAGTGACAATCAGGAAAATCTGACTGTGGATCATCGTCAACGTGGTATGGTGATGGCGCGTGTTAATAAATTCACGCCTCTACAATTGGGTAAAGCGTCTTTTACTCTCGGAGAATTACTCAAAAATGAACAATTTTTTTCTGAGACAAAAAGTCCTCTGACTCAATCTCAAACTGACTACAGGCTTGAAACCGGTAAAACTTACTTAGCAGGGGGATCAGATATTTGTGATATTGTTATTCCCTCACCCCGCGTGGCTTGGCACGCACTAGAGATAAAGTCACAGATCAATCAATGGGAAATACGTTTTATAGCAGATAACAAAACAATGATACTGCAAAACGGCAGTGTTGTAAGAGTCGGTCCTCATCATATCGAATTAAAAGAAAATGGTAACTTGATGACTAGGATAGCGACTAATGATAGCCTAACTATTAAGAATATTGAGCTTATAAAGCCTAAAAAAAAATGGGAAGGCGTGTTAAACATTTTTAATAAACCCGATTGGGGATATCTGATTCGTGATTTCTCTTTGAGTATTCAAGCAGGAGAATTTATGGGTATTATTGGCCCAAGCGGTGCTGGCAAATCCACTTTGCTAAAAGCCATTCGAGCAATAATTCCTATCAAATCAGGTCAGATCACTTTATCGAGTCAAGATACTAGAAAAAATCCTGAAATTTTAAAAGAAATTGGCTTTGTGCCACAAGATGATGTTGTTATACCAGAGTTGACAGTCGCAGAAAACTTACGTTTTGCCGCCGCTTTGCGTCTGCCTTCGGATTGGCCGCAGAATGCCATTGAACAAAAAGTAGAAGGTTTGTTAAAAGCCATGAATTTAGAAGAACAACGGGATAGTTATTGTTCTGAGATTTCAGGCGGGCAAAGAAAAAGGGTTAATCTGGCTTTAGAATTGATGTTAGAGCCAACCTTTCTACTTGCGGACGAAGTCTGTTCGGGACTTTCATCTCTGGATACGGATAATATTCTCCAACACCTACGGCAGATTGCGGACAATGGCAAGGGAGTGATGCTAACCATTCACTCGCCTGATATTGAAGCATTTGATCTGATGGATACCTTGTTGGTGCTTGATACCGGTGGACTTATAGCCTATTATGGTCCAGCCCAAGAGGCTATTCAATATTTTGCAAGGCGAGAACATTCACCCTATAAGTCGCCAAAACTTATATTTGATGTGCTTGAGAAAAAGTCAGCAACAGGAGAACGTCAAACTTCACCAGAAGACTGGCACCAAATATATAAAATGTCTCGTTACTATCAGGAGCTCATAATGTAGGTTTTGGAGTCCAAGATTTATCTTGGGCGACCGCACTCCCAAGATAAATCTTGGACTCCACCTACAAGGCGAGGAAAAAAAACAGTGACAAGTAGTGATATAGAGTTGATTGCGCCTATACCCCTATCTCGTTCAAAGCGCATACTCAATTTAGTTTACCGTCGTTTACTCACATTCTATCGAGATAAGACAGATTTGAGTATCACCTTTTTGCAAGCACCTATTCTTGCATTAGCGTTTTTTATGGTTTTTCAAACGATTGTCACCGTGGGTTTAGGCACATTTTCTCAACCTTTACGAGATTACCTGACTTCCGACACAGTGAGTATCATTGTTTTCCTTGTTGTACTCACAGCCGTCTGGTTTGGTACTTCAAAAGCGATTGTTGAAATTCCTAGCACAATGATTTTATATCAACAGGAACGACTGAGCTTTTTGAACAGCTTCGATTTTATCGTTTCTCTATTTATAGCCTTATCCATTATTACTTTTGGGCAAGTTTTTTTATTTTCTTTAACTTTTCATCTTATCTTTATCGTTTTGCCAGCTTGGATAAATCCTTATGAAACCGGGCTGGTGCTGGCTAAATCAGAAACTATCAGTTTTTGGTCAGCCTTAATGCCAATCCTGTTTATAAAATTTATTTTGTTATTGTGGCTAACAGCAATTGCCTCTATAGCCCTTGCCATGTTTATATCAACGTTTTTTCGGACACGAGCCGCCGCTAATGCGGTCCTGCCATTTTTGTTGATTATTCAAATATTATTAGGTGGGAGCATTATTAAGCCGATTATTGGTATGAACCCAATGGTACACACTATGGCTGATTTTATGGTCAGTCGGTGGAGTTTTGAAGCAGGTGCGCTTTTGTTTGATCATGAATTAAACATCTCAATGCCACGTTATCAGATTGAACATGATGAACAAACCGCATTTAGGAGCGGCAGCTTTATAGGCACCGGGGCTTTGAGCCTTAAATCACTTGATCCGAGTTTTTATCTTTCCGTTTTAGAAAAAAAATGGCAGGAAAAAGAGCCTCAAAGCCAACATCCTGAGATTGTAGATAAACATCCTGAGATTGCCAACTATTGGTATGAATCTTTATATTACGCTACGGATACCCTACCACAAGAGGTATTATCTGCGGAATCTGAATATATTGAAGTGTTGTCTGAATATTATGACGCGCTAGAACAGCGGGACTTAAATCCGGAGCAGTTTGATGGAAATGTCCCAGCACTTTTGGGAGAATATACTCTCCCAGATAGTTTTTTAGAAGAAGCAGGAAAATATTTTTTTGGTGAAAATGGATTTTATTCTGAGGCGGTTAAGCAAGTTGTACGTGGTACAGGCACAAATTTAACGGAGGTAGAACAAATCATATTAAATCACGCCATGAGTATTGACTCACGCTTAAAATTTTTTAGACCCCAGCATAGTCAAACAGCATGGTTTATACTATTACTAATAACCGCTGCTACGTTTGCCTTAGCATGGTTTACTTTCAAGCGACGTTATCAGTAAAGTGTTCCTTGCACATAAATTTACATTCAAAAACGAGAGAGGTTAATAATGAAGCTAAAAAGAGGTCAACAACTGTTGGCATTATTTCTCACAATGTCGATTTGCGGGATCGCGTGGGCTGGTGATGCCAAACCAAAAATCACGATCACTGTTCAACAAACACAGGGTAATCTCTACTTGCCCTCAATCAACGAGATTCACAGAAACGCCAAAAAGGCAGGCATCACGGGTAAGTGGGGTAAATTGATCCGCGTACAATCAAAAGATTATGCCGCAATGAAACTGCCACAACGTGCTTTTGAAGTGGGCAAAACCTTGTCGGATATTGCCTTTGTGGTTTTGGATAGCGGAGACGATGACACGCCACCCTCAAAGGCGATTATACAACAAGCCTATAATGCGCTTGTTTCTTTGAAACTCCCCGCCGATATCAAGGCGGAAATACAAACTCTGAAAGATCAACTAGAAACGGGTAGGCTGAAAGGCGAGGCTTTACGCGACAAGATGGATGAGTTAATCAGTCAGGTAGTCCCTCAGATAGAGCAGGACAAGGAGCCGTCTATACGTGATTCGGGAGTACTCGTACTCGCAGCGGGTTATTTCAAAGCCTTATACTTAGGTGCCCGTACTGTGGCAAGCTATCCAGAGCCGACTCCTGAACAACTGGATATGTTTATATGGGGAGAACTGGTTGATTATTTTATCAGCCACTTGACGGAAACAGCGACTTCCGAATTTAAGAACAGTCGCACCGTTGATAATTTTGTTGGTGCGCTTAAAAAGATTAAGCCGTTAGTCAACAAAAAACGAGATGAGATCACCAAGAGTGACGTTAAGAAGATCGCTCGCGCACTCAGACTCTCATTTAAATAAATGGTTCACCAGAGAGGAAAAAAATGATGAACAACAGAACGGGCAAAGCATGGGGATTGGTTGTTTTCGTATTGGCGTTGAGTATGCCCTCAATCAGTTATGCGTCGGATGCAGAGTCCATACGAAAATTGTCCCTCGTAAAAGCTTATGTAGAAAGTCTGGGTGCGGAATGCCGTGGTCGTGCAAGTGGTAAATATTTGAATCGGGGTCAGTACTATATAGTCAGAACGACTCTGTATAGGCATAATCGCTATTTTATTGTTGGTGCCGGCGATTCAACTGTCCGTGACTTGGATATCCTCCTCCTTGACGAAAATGAAAACGAAATTGACAGGGATGCGGGAAGAGATCCGTCTCCAATCGTGGAGGTTAGTCCTCGTTGGTCAGGCACTTTCTATATCGCGGTATTGATGTATAGTGGGCGTGGTCATTCAAATATAATGATTTGTTACAAGTAATAACCAGTCGTATTTTGGAGTCCAAGATTTATCTTGGACGTCCAAGATAAATCTTGGACTCCAAAATACTATAAGCTAATATGACGAATGAAAATAACACTTGGACTCAGGATGGTAACAACAAATTAGTGGCAACCGTTCCAATACAAAATTTGGAAGAGGCACAACAATACAAATCTTTCTTGCAGCGATGGCAAACCTTAGTGCATCCTGCTATTTTGGATATTGATGAAAGTCAAATAAGTGCCAAAGAGTTGGACGGCAAAAATGTTTTAGAGGCGATCCTTTTCTCTAAAAAACTCAGTCAATTTAAGCCTAGCAAAACCATTATTTCATCCCTTTCCACTTTTGAAAAGCTATTTCTTGTTAAGCAAACTATAGCACTTGATCTCTATGCTGACTTAAATTGCTCGTGGGAAATGTCACATCTTTATCTTCATCAGAGTGGATTTTGTGGCTGGTTACCGCCTTTGCCCAGTCAACCGCACAGCAAGGAAGGGATTATTCGTTTTTTATTTGAACTTTTTGAATTTGGAGAAATCTCTCATTGGCGAGATTTACAACAAGAAGGGAAAATTCCGTGGGAATGGGGGGCTTTTATTGAAAAATACTTGGCTGATGATGAGTTTGATATTATCAAAGTATTTTCCTTTATTTTTTACCAATCATGGCTATATACCACAGCCAATCGCTTGGGGATGAAAGATAAAGTATTAAACAAAAAGGATCATGAGATTTTGTACCAGTTTGGCATTAGCCTTGGGCTTGATGATGATCAAATTCAAAAACTCAATATCATAGCTCAGCAACAGCACCCCGATTGGAAAGACTTATTATGACTTTTTGGAGTCCAAGATTTATCTTGGACTCAAAAAATAGAGAGACTAAAAAAAATGGAAGAAAACTTATCTTTTCACCCAGAAAGAGCCTGTCTCAATCCACAGGAATATGTTGGAAGAGAGAGTCTGCTACAACATGCTTATGGTAGATTGGGCACTGAAGATGTCCAAAGTTTTGCCATTATTGGTTTTCATAAGGAAGGAAAAACTTCTTTTGTGAATTATCTTCAACAGCCTAGCGTTGTTAAAAGGTATTTGGGTGGCAACGCGAATGAATATATTTTTCTGTCTTTTGATTTAGCTGAACATCAATTAAATGATGAATCGACATTTTTCGAGGCGTTTTACAGCAGAATCGAAACAGAGCTCGCCATACCCAATTTGAAAGATTTGTTAGATCTTAACAAAATTACAGACTGGTTGGAAAAAAATAACCGTCGCTTAATTCTGATTTTTGACAACTTCAATCTGATCGTGACTAACCCCAACTACAGGGTTTCTTTTTATGAAGGTTTCAGATCGTGGCTTTCTACACATACTCATGTCGGCTGTGTTGTGACATCACCAGTGCAATTATTGCGTCTTGCAATCCCAGTGGAGTTAGCAGGCTCGCCCTTTTTTAACATATTTGACTCTTATGCCTTGTTTTCACTCAGTTTCGCAGAAGCAACCCGTCTAATTTATGAAAGACTACCAGAAGCCTTGCAAGATCGTGAAAAAGATATAATTGAATTAATTAAGCAATTTGGGTACAGCCCCTATCCACTCCAGCAGGCTGGACAAGTATGGGTATCACGCTTTGAAAAAGATGGCGAATTATCATTTAAGCAGGTTATTGATGATGCTTATCAAGCCTGTCTTCCCTATTATGAAGAAATTTATTCTTCATTGACAAATAAGCAGCTAAAGAGTATAGCAACTATCCTAAGTTCCGGTTATAAGAGAAAGTTGAAGGTGGACAATAATCTAATTGACCGTGGCTGGATTACAAAAGATAGACGCAGAATTTCAGCACGGCAAATGGAACGTTTTTTTCGTGAACGAATGGATATACCACCCAAGTGGAATCTATTTGGCGCACTCAAACAGTTATTTAGTACACAGTGAGTACACCAATGAATATTGTTAACATATTGAAAAAACGCTATAAGCCAACAACACAGAAGGATTTTAAGCCAATCAAAAATCCTTATATTGTGGGCAATCCGATTAAATCCACGGAGATGTTTTTTGGTCGTGAAGACGATTTTAAAAACATTCAAAATTGGATTATTAATGAGGGGCCACATGTGATTTTGTTGATTGGTGGTCGTCGCTCCGGTAAAACCTCCATTTTGTGGCAAATTTTGGGGGGTAGGCTTCGGCAAGCCGGAGAAGCCGTTTTATGTGATTTTCATAAGATAGTTCCAAGGATTAAACAAGATGAAGATTTTCCTTTTGAAGTTGGAAAAGCTATCTTAGAAAATCCCAACTTCCAACCATTTGAAGCTGACTTCATGAAAGAGGATAACACCTCGTGGACAGTTCGTTTAGAACAATTAGTGCAAAACTGTTTAGCCCTTATTAATGGACGAAAGCTAATTATTTTATGTGATGAATTTGAGGCGATTGAGGAACTTTTCAAATCTCAACTCTCCCCCAACGCCTTGTCGTGGGTAAAACAAGTCCTCAACTTGCCGGTTCACTTTGTCATTACAGGCTCTCACTCATTTGATGAGAGTACAGTAAGAGCAGTATTTGCTCCTGTTGCACAGATATACCCTATCTATGAATTATCCATGCCAGACGTACTGGCTTTGATTCAAAATCCTATAGGAGAAAATTTAATTTACAAGGATAAAGTCCCAAAGAGAATTTACCGACTATCAGGTGGGCATCCTTTTTATACGCAATATATTTGTCATACCTTAATTAATTACGTCAATGCGGAAATTAAACGCAATTATGTCGTTGCGAAAGATTTGGATGGCGTGATTGAATTCATTGTGCGTAGTCCCACGGGGCATATTCAAGAAACGTGGAGAAGTTTATCTAACCCAGATACTGCGCCAAAGTATGGGCGGGAAACTTTAGCAGCCTTGGCGAATACCATTAGGCACTCCAAAAAGTATGTTAGCACTTCAAGTATTTTCAAAACCGTGCGAAAGAAAAGATTTAATGTTGATGAACCAGCATTGCATCAAACACTCGCATGGTTTATTAAGAACACCCGCTTATTAGAGAGACAATCGGAAAATTACCGTTTCCGTACTGATTTAATAAGACATTGGATAGCTTATGAATTTCAAACAGGTGAGGATATTGAACCTCTCGTAGGTGCTTCTGTCGTGCCAACACTTACGCCTGAAGGGGCTGGACAAGTGTTAGGGATTCCTTTTAATTGGATACAAAAATATAAAGAAAGTTGTCATCACCTAAAATCTCAATACCCTAATGGAGTTCCCAAAAATGCGTTAAAAAACTTGCATGACACCTATATTTCTAATGACAGAATATCAGAAGCGAAAGCAAAAGAAATTGAGGCATATATATATGGTAGTCGTTCTTTACCAGCACGCCAAAAGCATAGAGCAAAATACCTTTGGGCGCGTATTGCTGATGCATATTATATATATGGTAGTCGTTCTTTATCAGCAATCCAAAAGCCTAGAGTAAAATACCGTTGGGCGGCGGGTATTGCTCTTACTCTGGGGATACTTATTATAGGGGGCACTCTGTTTTTACCACCCCCTCTCCCATCTAATCAAGGAAATATTTTACAGGACGAGGTATCAGGTTTAGTTTTCGTATGGATTCCCAACTGTGATTTTGACGACAACTGTACGTCGGGTTTTTGGATGAGTAAGACGGAAGTTTCTCAAAAACAATGGATGCAGGTAATGAAATCCAAAAATCCGTCTTATTATCAAAAAGGAGATACATATCCCGTCGAATATATCAATTGGCGAGATGCAAAAGCATTTGCTGCAAAGGTCAATAAACGTCTTTGTTCACCTCAAGAATGGCAAAAAGCATTTAGATATCTTAAAAAAGAGGTCGCGCTTGATAACGCTATTTTAGAAAAAAAGACAAATGCGGGACCTGAGCCAGTAGATAGTTTAGGGGATGAATCGGAGTTTGGGGTATTAAATCTCATTGGAAATGTTAGTGAATGGCTTGACGATAATGGTCAAGCTGCTTATAGCGGTTTATACTGGGCTGATATAAGAAAAAATTCAAAATTGGAACTAGCTAATCAGAGGAAGACTGTATTTGATTTGTTTAAATCATCCAGAATAGGATTTAGACTGTGCATGACTCGCCCAAGATAAATCTTGGACTCCAAATACCGTTTAACTGTTTCAACTTGATATTTAAGAGGAGCCAATGAAAGCCACGAGAAAAATTCTGTCTTTGTTGGTAATATCCACAGTGATTTTCCAACCTCTACAAGCTCGAACCCTGCAAGAAATTAAGAAAACTGGTTACATTGTAATAGGAACGATTGCAGTAGGCATGACGAATCCAAAAAAACCGGTTCATTATCTGGAACCAAACGGTACACGGACAGGTATTGATATCGATATGATTCATCTAATTGCAAGAGAATTAGGTGTGCTGCTAAAAATAAAACTTTTACAAAATCTCAAAGAGAGAATCTCGTTATTAACCACCAATGGAAACGTGGATATTATCGTCTCTAGTTTCTCAATTACCGAAAACAGGTTAGAAAAAATAAATTTTTCTATACCTTATCTCATCACGGGTGTTGGTGTTATTCTCCAAGACAAATTTATGGATTCTGTTCATAGCTTTAATGATCTTCAAGATCAGACTATCGCGGTCATAAAATACGCAACCGGCCAAAAACTTTTGGAGGAATTTTTTCCTAGTTTGCCGCTAAAAGTTTTTCTTGATAGAACCGAACTGAAAAAAACTCTCGATCTTGGGCAAGTAGATGGGTATGCCAATGACCGTTTATTTTTGCTGCCAATGGCGGCCGATAATCCAGGAAAATATTATGTTCTACCGGGCACCTTATCGGCGGATCCTTATGGCGTTGGGGTCAGCAAAAAACATCCCGCTTTACTTAATGCCATAGACAAAATCATTGAGGAGGCAGAAAAAAGTGGTCAATTGGAGGAAATAATTGCCAAGCATACAACAACCGGGAAACCGATTCGCCAAGAAAAGGCACAGCCCCAAATGTATGAAGTAGTTGCTGGTGATTCATTGTCTAAAATTGCGTTGAAATTTTATAAAGACATGACAAAATGGCGCGTCATTTACGAAGCCAACAAGCAAAACACTCCTTATCCCAATGTGGTTAAAGTTGGTCAAAAACTAACAATTCCACCACTTTCGACAACGAGTGAGAGTCCAACGAGCCAGCCAAATCGAGTTTGCCAAAGTTCTGATTTGAAAGAGAAGTTGAAACTTCTCAAGGAACTTCGCCAAGATGAATTGATTGAAGAAGAACTATATCGTGAAAAGCAGCGTGAGCTTTTGGAAAAGGCTTTGATGTCTTTTAACTACAGGGATATTAATATTGCTGGACGGGGTTTGCAACCCAATGCCATTAAGTTAAGGACAAATGATTGATTTATAAAAAAATTGCAAAAGCCAAAAAATAAGATTCGTCTCAAGTTCTGGACAATTTTTTTTGCTAAAAAATCAATCAGTTATCCTTAACTTAATGGATATGGTTTGCAACCCCGTCCGAAACGTTTTCAGAGCCTTACTAAAACGTTACGGAGCAGGTTGCAAACCTGCTCCGGCAAAGTATTCAAGCCGGAGAATTTATGGGCATTATTGGCCCAAGCGGTGCTGGCAAATCCACTTTGCTAAAAGCCATTCGAGCAATAATTCCTATCAAATCAGGTCAGATCACTTTATCGGATCAGGATACTAGAAAAAATCCTGAAATTTTAAAAGAAATTGGCTTTGTGCCACAAGATGATGTTGTTATACCAGAGTTGACAGTCGCAGAAAACTTACGTTTTGCCGCCGCTTTGCGTCTGCCTTCGGATTGGCCGCAGAATGCCATTGAACAAAAAGTAGAAGGTTTGTTAAAAGCCATGAATTTAGAAGAACAACGGGATAGTTATTGTTCTGAGATTTCAGGCGGGCAAAGAAAAAGGGTTAATCTGGCTTTAGAATTGATATTAGAGCCAACCTTTCTACTTGCGGACGAAGTCTGTTCGGGACTTTCATCTCTCGATACAGATAATATTCTCCAACACCTACGGCAGATTGCGGACAATGGCAAGGGAGTCATGCTAACTATTCACTCGCCTGATATTTCGGCATTTGATCTGATGGATACCTTATTGGTGCTTGATACCGGTGGGCTTATAGCCTATTATGGTCCAGCCCAAGAGGCTATTCGATATTTTGCAAGGCAAGAACATTCACCCTATAAGTCGCCAAAACTTATATTTGATGTGCTTGAGAAAAAGTCAGCAACAGGAGAACGTCAAACTTCACCAATTCGACAATATACATTTCATCATCATCACGATTAGGAGCATTAACAATGCCACTTCTTTTGTCCTCTTTAACGCGATACTGCTCGATCACCCAATTTAGAACTGAGCTATTACCAAGCTTATAATCAAAGACTTCTTTAGGGATAAGGTGATAAATTCATTATAGAGCAATTTCGTTATTGCGTGTCAGAACGATCTGCGTTATCGTGGCGCATAAACATGACATTAACGCTTTGAGCACCCATTTTGCTTTCGCTTGATTATGTTAATCAACTTATGTTTACAAGGGACAAAACCATTGGTGCCAGCTTGTTATCTGTATTTATAATAACCTGCTCCGAAGCATGAAGTTTTCCATAATGCAGATTAGAGCCCTTCTGTATTTTTCTCAAAAACTGCGCCAAATCTGAATCCGGTGTAATTGTAATAATTGCAGAGAACTGTGAAATAGAATCATTATCGAATTCGCATAAAACTTTTTTTGACAAATAATTTAATCTCTGGATTTTATCCTCATCAAACCAATCTGCTGCAAGAACCAAGTCCCATTGAATATCATCAGGATTTCTAGCAACAAGGCACTTTACTATAAAAGGGCCTTTTTCATGCTCTATTTCTGTCAGTGCTTTTGCAATTTTTATAATGATATCTTGCATAAGTCCTCCACCATATTTTTGGTTGCTTCAATCATTGAATCCGAATCATTTTTATTAGCTATTGCCGGATCCTCGTATCTTTTATGTTCGTTCCACAGCATTACAACTGACCAAGATGGAATTCGTTTAATTCTAGGTTCATCACCCGTAAATGCGACAAGAAGATCAAAGTCATGAGTTTTAAGAAACTTGAATTTCCCTTCCGTTTTATATTTTGGCCAATTTAGCTTTCTTGTTATCGCAAGCTTTAATGATAATTCAACACAATAACCGCAAAGGTAAATTGAGTTTGCAAATCTCCCATTTTCGTTAAGCAGTTTAGCATCGTAATATTTTTGCTTTATGTTTTCTAAAATCTCACTTTCTGTCAATTTCATCTCCTTTTGATAAAGTTCATCTTCAGCCAGCCTAACGCCTGGTGAAGTGGGTGGCCATGAGGGAGCACAACCACCTCTTCTCTTTGCAGCTTTTAGTGTAAAAATAAATGGGTATGTGCGTGGTGCTGACGCACTCTACGCCCACAGCAAACCCTCTGGAATGATATTAAATGAAATACCAAAACAACAGTTCGCTACCATAAAACATAAGCTCTTCAAAAGCTCGTAGATTGGACTGACAATCGTCGCCCAACATTAATGAAGCTTCAAACATTGTGAGAGTGTTTTCAAACAAACTATGTGCATTATCGCGGCGCATAAACCTGACATTAATGCTTTGAGCCGCCTGCCCACCATTTTATCTTTGGTATATAATACCACTGACTTTTTTGGCTCATTACAAGTTTTATCTACACTGACAAACAGGTGCGTAGGACGCCCCCGGAACGATCTGCCTCATAATAGATATGTTTTCAATAACTGAGCAAAAAATTGCTCAACCGTTTTTAACCTGAGCATATTTTCAAGTCAGCATCATACTCAATCCAGCATCTCAGGTCAACCTTTTTTTTTCGGTCTATTCCAAATTTAATATTTGAAACCGATTAACTTTTGAAGATTACCAATAAATATCAATTACATGGATAAAAATCATCAGCCGCGACAGCCCGTTGCATTAAATAAATTGTCCGCCTTAGATCGTAACAAATTTTGATGTTTATCGGGAGATACTCGCACCTGTGAGATAAAAACCATTTTTGTGAATGTGAGAAATAGCTTCATCTGTATCTAAGGCAATTCGATATTCTCCTTGAGATATTTCAAGACTTTTAGTTAAAGAAAATCTATCCGCCGCGAGCAAAACTTTATTAGGTAAAATGTCAAGTCCTGTTTTTGCCTTCACAAATACATACCACCGTCTAGGTTCTATCTTTGATCCAATGGCTTTATAAATATCGACTTTCATTTTTTGATTCCTCTCTTAAAGACTTCTAAATGAGTTTAACTGCTTGAAAATAGACATGTGATGCATATCCACTCACATCAGGTGTCGGCGAACTCGAAGATACCCATGTTAACATATGAGTAAACATAGCATAGAGATTATTGTCTTTTGAGTCGAAATAAGCCCAATGTTTGCCCGATGGAATAGGCTTTTTTAGCTCAAATTCTGGAAATGCGTTGATTCGCCAAACTATTCCTTTGCCAAGGACAATTATCATTTCAACCAATTCATCTGGGGTTGCTTCAAGTGTTGAAACCAGATCAGACAACCATTTTGCAACCGTACTCATTTGTTGAGGGCCATGATATGCAACCACATAAGAAATAATTGCTTTTTGGGAACGACACGTTGATCGATTTAAGGCTTTGTGTATTTTGCTGGCTCGACAGGCTTGCTCTAAATCTTTCAGGGTTAGCTTGGATTTAACCTCAATAGTTGCTTTGACTCCCTCAGCCAAAAATGCCACATTATTTTTGGAATACACGATTTTAGGAATATCTCTTCGATAAATGACTAAATCGACTTGTGGACGATAATTGTCCGGATCGGGGCTAGGCTTTGAATCTGCATCAATAATTTCTCCTTGACCCATTTCTAGAATGGTTGGGAGGTGATTTTCCAGATATTCTTGAATGAACCATTCTCGTGGTCCACCCCGTAAATTAGGATGACCAGCATTTTTAGCTATTTCACTTTGAACTATCAGTACCTTTTCAATTGCATTTAGGTGAGAGACTATCATAAATTTTTATTCAAGTGAGATTGTTCTTTAAAGGAAAGGTGGATACTACGATATCTGCCAGTGTTACTCTGATCCCAATTATTCGCCGCTCACGATTTTTGCCAGTTATTGCCTGTTTGAGCATCCCACCATTTCTCACGGTTTTCACTTTGTGCATTTTTACCCATGATCGTTTGGGGAGTTCAGCACCGTTCAGTTCAAAAGTGAGTGGAAAGCTGGCTTGTTGTGGTTGACCAGTGATTGCTAGTGCGCAAAAAATAACAGTACCAGAACGTTCATTGAAAACATCTTGGCTAAGAATAAGCACCGGACGATGCCCTCCTTGTTCGCTGCCTCGCACAGGGTTCAGATCAGCCCAACGAATTTCACCTCTTAATATTTTGGCCATTGATTTAGCTCCTCTGAGAATCCTTCTTCCGCCAGAGCCTTTTCTTCATTAGGGTCTAATTTAGCGCATTCTTGTGTCAAATAATTGGGGTCAGAGTAACATTAATTATAAAGGACTAGCACTTGGTAATAAACCAATTAATGTTACTATGACCCCAATTATTTGCTCATCTGGTTCTAAGCATGAATAAGATCAAGGAACGGCTCGACAGGCACTCTAATTTCTGTCTTGATTTTTTTGCCATGAGAATGGATGGCATTAAATTCTGTTTCGATTGTTTTTAAAACTGAAGCCTTGAAATATTGTTCACCACAATATTCACACTGTTCGCATGGTACATCATTCACGAAAAGAAACTTGTCATCATGCCTGTAAGTATATTGTACAGTTGTGTGCTTAAAATGCTTGTTTCCACAAAAATGGCAAACTTTGCTCATTGTTATTAGCCTCTTTCGTAAGGAGTCTTGAAATGAGGAGGAGATGGAATATAAACGGTTATAATGGCTAAATTCTCTGCCATTTGACCACAAACGATGTGGATAGGTTTTCCATAATTGGTGAATCCGACAACCAAACAACTTTCACCTCTGCCGGTATCTTCGTATTGTTCTAAAATTTTACCGTTGAGTAGTGCTTCCTCTACCTCATAAATTGTTAGGTTGTCATTTTGTCTTAATTTCACTGTCTTACGTGTGTCAAAACAAAAGCTCGTAGATTGGACTGACAATCGTCGCCCAACATTAATGCTTTGAGCCGCCTGCCCACCATTTTATCTTTTGCATATAAGACTACTGACTTTTTTGGCTCATTACAAGTTTTATCTACACTGACAAACAGGTGCGTAGGACCAATGCCAGTATGATAAACCCTCCATAATCAGGCTGACAAGTATCCAAAACCTGGCAGGTCGTTGTAAACTCCGATTGACCTGACAGGTTTTTGACACCTGTCAGGTTTGTCTTAACTTAATGGCATTGGTGCGTAGGACGCCCCCGGAACGATCTGCCTCATAATAGATATGTTTTCAATAACTGAGCAAAAAATTGCTCAACCGTTTTTAACCTGAGCATATTTT
>JBDLJY010000035.1:0-29035 GCA_039714115.1 Pseudomonadota bacterium
ACTCTCCGGGTGGTATATTAAAGCCAATGTCCGATCATCATGATTGCCGGGGGACCAAAAATCCAGCCAATCAAGCAGATTCTGTGCTGTTTGACTCGGTATTTCGGACAAGCGTTTTTGAATGTCGGAATGAAAAAAACGATCCCAATATTCTAGTTGCCGGAGATTGTCATCGCTATCGAAAATAGGATCGGTAATCCCATCGGTCATCAGAAACAGAGCTGTCATAGAGTCTTGGCAATCGAAACGGATGCGGCTCATTATGTCCTGCTCATCGACTGCCTTCTTATCCAAAAAACGTGTCTGCCCTGCATACTCACCACTGTCGTTCTCCCCAAGCAACTTGATGTATTCCTTTTCTTTGTATAGTGCCAATGCGCCGTCGCCAATCCAATAAGCAATCACAAGATGTTTGCCAGCGACGACCTTATGGGCGGCTATCAGCAGGGTAGCGTATAAGTCTCTGTACTGATATCCATTTTCCTTAGCCGTATTGTGAATATCCATAAACGTTTCGTAGATGACTTGGCGGAAAACCTTGTTGTATAGTATTTGCCTAACAGCGTCGGTATTTTCATCACATTCCAGAATGAGCTTTGATATCTCATCATCGTACTCATCAAGCTTGCTTGAGAGAATCTCGGTTGATCGTTTTACCGCGATTTCTGCCCCTTTTCGAGCGTATTGACTACTACCCGCACCATCTGATACCGCTAGGATATGCCATACGTTGTTTGGTGAGATAATGACAAAATCATCATCTCTACAGGTCCCCCCATGGGCGTGAGATCTCCCTCGCTTGCTTGCAGCGACTAGCTTCCATCCATCTTGCCCTTCCTTTTCCTGTTTATCCTCATCTTGCTTCCAAAACTTCATATTCTGATCAGAGGGTATATTCTTCCAAAGTTTCTTTGGATCATTGTTGATTACCAAATTGAGTGTTTGTTGCTGTGCGGTTCTTTGGTATTGGGAATCAGGAAAATGATAATGAACAGAAAGAGGGTATTCTCCTGCTTTAGAGGGACTCCCTTGCACCCTTTTTTGAATATAGCGAAGACCTAGTTCGTCCAAGCCATCTATGCGAATGACTTCAACGTTTCCCATGCTCTCAATGTAAAGAATTTCTTCATAGTCTTTCCCGACAGTTGCATTAGGCAATTTGAAGCGTACCTGTGAGCTTTGCCAAGACATTTCCTTGCCATCATATTGTTTTTGCCATTGATTCCAAGATTGAAATACCTTTTCAGAAGACATTTCAAGTACTCCCCTAATTTCAGAACGCTCAATAAAATCTTCAATTTTTGTTATTTCAGGCACTTCGCCACGGCACCGTAATATTTCCTGACATAGCTTCAAGTAAGGTAATTCAGTACTATTTGTATTGTCTTTCATCCGCGTGACCTCGTGATATCAACCCCATCAGCATCGTCTATGACACCCATCATAACCTGTTTACCACACCAAGGGCACTGTGCAGAGCCTTACCAATCATGGAATCTGATAGATCAAGCATCAAAAATACGGGTAAACGTCGCATTTATTCTCCTAAATGACAAACTGGATTTCTTTAGGTGGGGGAGGCAACTGCTCAGTTTCTCTCGTACTGACGCTACCCAACTCAACACTGGCCGAAACCCACTTAAAGAAACTAGCAAATGCCGCACTATCCGTCGTATCAAGACTAACAACAGTATCCGTGAGTAGCTTCAGGTATTTATCCTTAGCCTTGGGTCCGGCAGCACAGGCGATGATTTTAGCGAAATGACGGGCTTTTATTTCTGGTACCATTTCATCAAAACGTGCCCGATCCGAAGGACTCCCATCTGTCATCAGAAACAGCATAGGGCGCCAGTCCCCTTTAGACTCCGGAGTGCTGCACACCACGTCGTGATCGACTCGATTCACAATAAGTGCCAAAACTTCTCCCATGTAGGTGGGTCCCGATTTAGGGCAAGTTATATCAGGCACCTGAACCTGTTCTAACGGTGTCAGCGGAAAGATTTCCTTTACTTTAATATCAAAGGTGATGATTGATAAATATACAGAGTCAAGCGCATAAGGGTCTTGCCGCAATGCGTGTACCATCGCTTGTAGGCCAACATTGACCGATTGAATCGGTTCGCCATACATTGAGCCAGAGGTGTCAATGGCAATGTAAATCGGCAATCGACGAGACATAGATTCCTCCTTCCAAGATAAATCTTGGATTCAAATTTAGAGAACGATATTGACTTCTGGTGGTGGCGGTGGCAACTCATCAAGCCCTGACACTTCTTTTTTGTTCAGATCGATCTTTTGGCTTGAAGTACTCACACTGGCTGATACCCATTTAAAGAAAGATTGAATGGTTGCAGAATCAGCAGTGTCGAGTTGCACCACAGCTTCTGTGATCTGCTTAAGTACACTGGTATCAGCATCCATGCCCGCAGCGCAGGCAACGACCATGCCCACCTTGGCCTTTTTAAATTCTTTCAAGCCAGCTTTCCAATCATCATTAGGTGCTCCGTCAGTCATCAGAAACACCAGAGGTTTCCAATCTCCTCGGCGTTCTTGGGTTGTCTTGACAACCTCTTCGTCTATTTTTTGTGCCACTAATCTTAGGGCAGCCCCCATTGCAGTGATACCCTGTGCTTGCAAATCCGGCGGCTGAAAACTCACCAAATCGGTAAGTGGTACGATTTGTTTGGCATTAGAATCGAATGTAATGACGCTGATAAATACGGTTTCTAATGCATAAGGGTCCTGACGTAATGTAGAGGCCAACACTTGAACGCCATTTTTTACCGCTTCCAAGGGTTCTCCGTGCATGGACGAGGAGGTATCTAGCATAAGATATACAGGAAGTCGTCTCATCGTTAGTATTTCCTTAATCGTTAGATTAGAGTATTCTATGTCGCCACGCAGGTTTGCAACCTGCTCCGTAACGTTTTTGTTGTTTCGGGAATGGAGCTGAGCGGATTTCCCGAAACCATTTGTTAACGTTTTTGTTGTTTCGGGAATGGAGCGGAGCGGATTTCCCGAAACAATTTGTTAAATGACAGGGGCAAACCCTTGTGGTTGCCCATCGCGTTATGTTTGTCAATTCTGAGCCAGACAATTAAGCTCATGCTGCGTTAATACCATAGTTGCCGCAAACCCTTGCCAAACCGCCGGAATATCCTTGACCAACAGCCGCAAATCTCCATTCTCCTTTTTTCTTATAAATTTCCCCAAAAATCATAGCAGTTTCTGTGGAATAGTCTTCTGTCAGGTCAAAACGCACAATTTCTTGGTTGGTTTCATCATTTACGACACGGATGAAGGCGTTGTTGACTTGACCAAAATTTTGTCCCTTGTTTTCTGCATCATGAATGGTTACAGCTATTGCGATCTTTTCAACATTTGAGGCTTCACTTTCCAGACGCATTAAATCAATCTTGATGATTTCGTCGTCTTCTTCTTCCCCACCGCCACCAACTAGATTGTCGCCGGTATGTTCTACCGCACCGCCTTCATTGAGATTACTGTAGAAAATAAAATCATTGTCATTACGGACCTTGCCTGATGCCTTTAATAGAAAGGCAGAAGCATCCAAATCAAAATCAGCACCGTCAGTGGCACGTTCTTCCCATCCAAGACCAACATAAATTCTGCTCAGTCCCGGTGCTTCTCCAGTCAGGGATATACGGCCACCTTTACTCAGTGATACTGCCATTTTTATACTCCTAGTTACAAGTTGATAAACTATCCGCTCATTGTGGGCTTATCATAGGGAAGCGGCGAGGATTGGAAGCAAACTTTCAAACGTCCGACCTTCACCCCATTCCCCTAGCGCCTTAAATTTCCACTCACCTTTATGGCGATAGAGCTTGGCGATAACGAGTCCCGTGTGTCCACCTCCGGTGACGGAAAGGTTGTACCTCGCTATTTCTTTTCCGCTTGAGTGGTTTTTTAACACACAAAATGCGTTTGGTATACCATCAAAGGAATCAGACGAGAAACTGTTGACCGTAAAAACAAGCGTCTTTACGCGGCTTGGCAGCGAGTTAAGTTGGACAACAATCTCTTCATTTGGGGCACCTGCTTGTCCCCCCCCCGTCAGATCATCCCCAGTATGAGTCACCGAGCCATCGCTGCTCTTCAATTGCTGATACCACACCTGATCCAATAATTTTTTCTGATCATCAAAAAGTAGGCAAGACGCATCCAAGTCTATATCTACCAGTTTGGTACCACCGAAAAAACCACGGGTTTTCTTTTTACCCCACCCAAGCCCTAGAACAACACTTGAAAGCCCGGGTGCCTCTTTTGCGAGAGATATATTAGCCCCTTTAGTTAATGATACTGACATCACGATCCTCCATTTTTTATAATGAATTAACGACTTACAGAAAATAATTTTCTCATTAAATCGGTAGAATGTCTATTGATTGTCATATGCTATCTAAAATGTGATCATAGAAATCACTGCTTAGTTCACGATTCATCCAAGCTGGTTGCCACCACCCATGTGGATGGTAACTAATCCGTCTTGTCCCCGTGCGTAAATTTCCGGTTAGCCGTATTTCCATCAAAACTCTGCTCTAACAGGCTCGCTTCGAAATAAAATCGCAATGTTTGATCATGCCCTACGCAGAAGTATCTATTACTTTAGCAAAACATAAATGAATGTCAAGTGTTTTTTTATGTACTTTGTGATCACATTTTATCACAGTTTTTTTGTGTACTTTATACATTTTATCACATATGCGAACATATTTAGGTACTAATAGATTACTCCCTTTCCGATACACCGCGTCAGCTTTACTACGCTTATTTACAAGGCTTAATGATGTTAGCAGAATTAGCGGATGCAAAGATGGATCTATTTACTCTGCCATCGGCTCTGGAAGTCAACTTGCCCAAAACGGGCACTTATGGTATGCAACTGGACATGTCAGAGTCACTGTTATCTCTGGAATTCACATTTGAAAACCATTTTATGGTCGCCTACCAAATGTAGAAGAGATTGGCGTTGTGACAAGTGGTAAATACACTCACAATCTTCGCTTATTGGATACTGAAAATGGTTATTCAATCGAATTTCAAGAGCCGGCCATTTCGGGTAAGTTAATACTGCTTTATAATGCACAAAACCAGACTTGGCACTGTACACACGATGGCATGGAAGAGAAATATGTGCCAAGTGTTTGCAGATAGATAATTCCTCATGTAGGTTTTTTGGAGTCCAAGATTTATCTTGGACTCCAAAATACTTAAAACTGTTCAATTCGATGAGCCGTACCAATACCATGCGTTTGACAAAATTGCAAAGCTTCTTCAGTCAAGCCGCCTAATGATAAGACAGCCGGTAAAATAAAAGAAGTGGCTAAAATTTTTCCATACACTTCCACTTTTTCTTGAAAGTCGGTAACAGTTTTTAAACCTATTTTTGTTTTGGTTTTTTTAATTTCAACTAATACAATTCTCCCACATTTTGATTCCGCTACCACGTCTATCTCCATTCCCTTGCCATCATCACGTTGGAATATCACCCGTTCTTTGACGTTAATGATGTTTAAGGGAGTGGTATCGTTCACATTGTTAAAAAAGACTGATAAGGCAAAGTGTTTTTTACTCCGAAACGCCGTCGCTAACTGATGTTCTGCCAGCTTGCCTGATAAATTATTTAGCAAGCCGCGTAATTGGCGATTTTCTGCCCTTAAGTTCTCAATTTGCGCTTTGAATTCTGATTTTAAATCTGACGGAGGTTCAAATTGTTCGATTTCTTTTTCAAAGCGGTTACGGAGTATTAAATTGAGCGTACCATCTTGTAAGCCTCTAAATTCAATATCCGCCACCCCTCTCTCAATCACATCCGCTTCACTCAGCGTGACTAATTTTTCTTGAATTTGATCTAGTTCTAAATCAATTTGCAATTTTTGTTTTAGCGTTTTTGGTGTCCAGTAAGTTTGGGCGTGTTTGCTTAAATGGAGTAATAGCGTTTTGGCGTATTTGTCATTAATCCGTGGTAAAGTTAATTGTAGGTATTCATTCCACGTTTCTGACATTTCAGAATGTCGATCTGAAATTTCATAGTTGACCGCATCCACTACCCCATCTGGATTTGTCAAATCTTTGTCGGGATATTCACTTTGGATGATACAAGAAATGAAAAAGGGATCGGATAGGCACAATTTATTAATCATCAGTGCCGTTTCATTCGTGATCGATTCTTGCCAATATTCTGCATATTTATAAACGGCTTGTAAACCCTCTTCTTCAGTGAGATAGGGAGACATATACATCCGTTTGAGTCGTCCCGCCTCTAAATATTTGCCAATGATTTGAATGAGCCAACCGACATAGGAGCCAGTAACTAACATTGGGGCTATTTTTGACTCAGACAAGGAATGAAAACTACCGGCTAGCGTTTCAATTGGACTGGTTTGATATTGCTGATCAGGATAAATATACTGAGTGAGATTCTGAAATTCATCTAATATGACTAAAAACCGTTTGTCAAATAGGGCAGCAAAACGATGGGGAGCGGAATTGGCAATATCCCACATTCCATCATATCGTTTCATTTCTTGCTCTTCTAGCAGTGCATCTACATCGTCAACCAAGCATTGATTTGAGTTAGCCAGCCAGTATTCTCTAATTTTAGTTAAAGATAATGGTTGCTTGATCAACTTTTCATCCCTTTCCAGAAAAGAAATATACTGTGAAACGAAACTACAATAATACTTGATCGCGAAAGTGGGATACCAGATTTTACTTTCCGCAATGTCAAGAAAAAAGGGAATGACTCCCCGTTTGGGATCACTCCAAAGTTGGTTAAAAATGCGTTGTATAAAGACGGTTTTACCACTTTTTCGACGAGCGAGGATAACCCTAGATTTAGACATTCTATTGGGTATCATAGAGAGCCATTTGTTAATTTGACTAAATTCTGTCTGACGACCAACCAGTAAATCGGGATTGCCGATTTTTTCGGTTAAGGGATATTGCATGTTGTTTTTCCGTTTTCAAAGAAATCCTATTAATGGGTGCTTTCTCTGCATAAGTTGTTTGAGCTTTTCGTTGGCTTTTGGCGGATTTTCTTGGAGTGCCATTAAGCGTTCCCATTCCCAATGAGAGAGTATGATCATTTTTTCTTCTTTCATTAATTGGTTATGCTCAATTTTGGCAGTTTCTTCCCTCTGCCGCCCAATAAAATTAACATTCATTCTGTCAACTCTCTTTCATAAATTAAACTTAACAATGTGGACAACGCCACGCCTACCTATTGAAGGCAAATATTTCTACCTTTTGCCAAAACTGTCTAACATTTCCTTGAGTAGATTTATATCGCTAGAAAACTCATAAGAGTTTTCACGTTGACTGCTAAGGTAGTTTTGATAAATTTCCTCACGTCGTTCCTCAATTAAATATTTTTCCAGCAAACATTTCAATTCAGTTTTTTCTATGCTGGATAATTTATGAGCTTGTTCAACAACTGTGGCAAAATTGGCTTGCATACTCAAATACTCATTAAATGATTGGGTTAACGGACGCTACATAAACAAACTGTGCATTGCGCCAAGCCATGAGTTTTGTTTTTGGGTTGGTTACTTCGACGTTTTACCCAAAGACGTCGCGGAGCACATCGGAGCATTGTTTGGCGATTTACATACTGGCTATCTTTGCCCTTGCCAATTTCCATTGTCGTCATAATTAAGGGAGTGACTAAAACCAAAAGCATTCCAAATCATATCAAACGATTCTTTGAATACCTTTTCTGGATTAAAATCAAATGAATCAATGACTATTTCTGGTAATTGTAAAATATCTCTATCTACTGCATTTTTCTCGCCCCACAAATAAGCTTGATTCACAGCTAATTGGTAATCTTTGATACCAACCATACTAATAAATAGGTAAAAAGGCGGTTGTATTTCCAGTTCAGACAAGATGTTTAAATAACGTGGCACAATTTTCAAAATATCCCGTTCATAAGCCACACTTGCTATAGACTTTTCTTTTTGAACATCAATAGCTTCAATAATGCCATTGCGAAATAGCAACGTGTAAGCATTTTTAGAGTAACTGATAACGCCATCAATATTAAGCATGGAATTCCAACCATCACCTCTTATTGTGGGTAAACTTGTTTCTCTATTATGAACAAAAGTACCAATATCAATCCTGTTTTGGGTAGTAAAGGCAGAAATAGGCATGATATGAATCAGTAATTTACCACCTTCCATGAGTGGCACTGGCGTTTCATCGCCATAGACTTTGGCAATTCTGTCAGCCTGAAAGTTGCGTATTCTGTCGGAAACTTGCTCTGACAGCGTGAAAGCAAGTCTTAATTCTGAAACGTCAAGATCATACTTACCTGCCGAATTACGTCCATAAAACTTTGAATGATCTTTGACTCGATGGGGCGCATTCCAACTCTGTTGAATACGAATGATGATGACATAATTGTCATCCCTTACCTGAATATCTTTTATGTCATAACCAACGATATGTGGTTCACATCCATTTTTAATAATGCCTTCTAATTTCAGAATTTCTCCATCGACATTGGCAATTTCAATACCTTGTATGTCAGTGGGAATACCATTTGGGGCTTGAACACCAAGAATAAAATCTCCACCGCTGGTATTTGCCAAGGCTGAAATACCCTTAAGAAAAGATATTTTGTCGCTGTTCTTTTTAGTAGAGGGAAATTCAGATTTGTACTCAATCGTTTTTCCCTCTCTTACTTGTTCAGTTTTTAACCGTTGAATATCATCAAGGGTTATGTCACTGAGTTTTTTAGGTATCATGCAATTACCTCTTTTTCAGAATGATTGATAGTCGTTAAGCAATGCGATTGCCGCGTATTCGCCTTGTTCTATGGCTAGTTCTACAGCGTGTTTGGCAGTTTCAAGTAAACGTTTTGACTCATCTTTTAGCGTATAAGATTGATGAACTTTTCGCACAAACTTCTTTTGAATTTTGAGAGGTGGACAAATCATTTGTAATGACTCAATAACCGGAATTGTCAAATTGGTTTGAACTGCTCCTGTATTAGCTTGTTCAACTTGTAGTTTTCCAACTAAAGAACTCATATACAAAGCTAAATAAGTCGAATCTAAAATGCATTGATTTAGTCTAGCGCGAATAAAATAGCTACCAAACACCGCTTCATTCAAAGTATCTGGTATCACAACGGCAAGCCCAAGTGTACCGCTTCTTGAAATTAATACATCACCTGTTTTCACTTTAACTTGTTTTTCAATTTTAGCGGCTTTTTGAGGATAAATATATTTAAGGTTAGCGGGTTCAAAACGATTCTGTTCTAAATCCGCAATTCTCAAAAATGGAACTCCTTTATCAAGATACTCTAATTTTTCAGATGAGCCGTATTTTAAAGGTTCAGATAAGCTGCCTAATGATAATAGTTCCCAACCTTTTACTCTTGAAGTTTTATGTAAAAGTTTATAAAGTTTATCATACTTAGGCTGATAATACTCCGCATCCAACCGCCCAGTTGCCCCAAAACTGGCAGAGAAGTTTTTAATGGCTACCGCTTCTTTAGGCTGTTGCCAATTGTCTAAGCCAAGTTCTTGCAGTAGGAGAGATTCGGCTTGGGTGTAGAGGGTTTTGCTTTGTTCCAATTTTGCGTATGCAGTTTTAACAAGCTTTTCAATTTTTGTTTGAAAAGAGCTAGAAGGTTCATAAATTAATATGTTACGTACTCTTTCTAATGTCAATTGAAATTGTATTGTCTGTTCACGTTGTCGCAATAACTGATTAAAACCATAATGGGAACGCAAAAATATCAAAAGATAAAAAGGATTAATTCCATGTATTTTAGAAATACCAAATACTGTCCGTGATAAAGCAACAAAATTCTGTTCATAGATAATGCTGGCAAAACATGGAGTTCCAACCTTTGTTACAACAATTTCATTTTTAGATAACTTTTTTATGGTGCTGTGTTCTTTGAAAAAAGATAAGGGTATTCTTTCAAATAATTTATCTTGCAATTTTGAAATAATAGGATATTTAACACAATCAACACAACGTATAAATGGAATTTCTCCAGTTTCATAAAGATGTGTTGCAGCAGGATAAAATGCACTGGTTACGAGTTCTCCAAAACTTGAAAGTATCGTAGCCTTTTTATTAAGCAAGGATTTTTCAATTGAAAGATTTCATTTTGAAAAATACTCAGCATCAAATCTATCACCTAAATCTATAGTAGACAATTTAACTTGTGCAATTTCCAGCCCATCCAACAAAGCCCGATACTTAACCTCATCAAATGCGCTATGCAAAAAAAAACTTAAACCCTCTTTACTAGCAAATTCAATAAAAGCTTCCGCAATCCCGTCAGCAGTTTTTGAGCAATTTTATAAATCCGTGCTGAACAAATCATGCTCAACAAAATAATGTCCATGCCTGTCTAACAATAATTCGCCCGTTTCTATATCACGCGCAAAAACCTTGTCGCCGGAATTATTCTTACCCATAGATTGTTGGGTGGCAAAGAAAATAGGGTAATCTTCACAGTGTGGACATAACGCGCCCGCTTTGGGATCATCATTCCATTTTTGCACAAACAACACGCTGGTTTTTGTGCCAGTATGAGGTTTAAACGTGTTCGGATGTAAACCGACTACCGCTAAAATGCGACACTGTTTGGCAATAAAGTCACGAATATAATAATCGGAACTGTTATTAAACACGCCCTGCGGCAAGACAATTGCCATCCGCCCACCTGGCTTTAAAAAATGTAGGTTGCGTTCAATAAACAAAATATGGCGAGAAATTTTATCTTGCCAACCCCTGTTGTTTTTACTCCGCTTGCTTTTAGAACGACTCTCGGGTTTTTTCCCAAGTTCATATTTATGAATCAGTCTAGTATCTTTAATATCGCCAGCAAACGGTGGATTCGCCATTAATACATCAAAGGTAAAATCCCGAAAGTTTTCGCCTTTTTTATCAACCGTCAATTTACGCAACCGCTTAAACCCGTCGTTGTATTTATCAATCCATTTCCATTCTCCAGTGGTTTCTTTCCAACGTTCCCAATCTAAGGAGTTCAAATGCAAGACATTGGTTTGCCCATCCCCAGCGATTAAGTTGAGACAACGCGCCACGCGCACTGCTTTTTCGTCAAAATCAATGGCGAAAACTTTTTTTTATGACATAATCCACATAATGCGTAGGTTTATTTTCCGCTGTGAATAAATGGGTTTCATCCTTGCCCTCTTGTTGTAAAAATTGTGTCCAAACATGGAAAATGCTATGCACCGTAAAGCCGGAAGAACCTGCTGCCGTATCAATGATCGTTTCACCAGATTTAGGATTAAGCATTTTAACGCACAAATCAATGACATAGCGCGGCGTGAAATATTGCCCCTTTTCGCCCTTAGACGTTTTATTGATGAGATATTCAAAAGCTTCATCAATGATATCTAAGTTACTGTTAAATAACTTATATTTTTGTAAATAATAAATACAAGTCGGCAAATGTGACACACTGAGTTCAATAGCAGCATCGGGCGGAAAAACCCCCTCCCATTTTTCTTGGGCTTGTTCAAACAGTTTTTGAATTTTTGCGTAAACTTCCGCCTCAGTGTCTACGTCAACGCGAAATTGTAGCGGGCGTTTACGTTTGAGACTATTGGCTGATGTAAATTCATCATATAACTTGGTAAAAATCAACTTAAACGATTCTTCAAACACATCAACGCCGGCATTGGCTAACACTTCGTCTTCCATTTCCTCAATCACATCTTTGAGCGTTTTTTTGCCCTGATTGAGTACATCTTCTTTAATCAAATCATCAAGAGTAAAATCTTCTTGAAGCAAATCTTTGAGCGTTTGATAAGCGTTTGGAATATGTGCCAACTTGTCAAAATAATTGGGATCTTTGCGGTGATAGATTTCAATGGGATCAGTGCCATTAGTCCAAATACCAATCGGCGCACCCGTCGCGTTGCAATAAGAACGCAATTGTTCTTTGCCATCTTTGTGCTTAGGCTTTTTCAGTTCAACAATAATATAAGGCACAGTTGGACGATCCTTATCAAAGATAACAATATCCGCCCGTTTGGTTTGTGAACCAAAAGCAATCGGCACTTCAACGCCAATACGCTCGCTTGGATAATCATACCGTTTCATCAAACGCAGCAAAAAAAGTTGACGGATAATTTATTCCTGTTTCAACTGAATATGCTTTTGGCGAATCAAGCAGAGCATATAAGGGAGTTCTTTTCCCCGATTTTCCTTGATGAATATGGCTTGCTCTAATGCCTGTATTTCAGCCGGTTCAAATTGTGAAAGCCCGTAATTAGAATCTTTGAGAATTGTCGATAAATGCATAATATAATTTTTTATGGTTCTAAATCTGACAAGATAGGAGCCCAAGATAAATCTTGGACTCCTATCAAAATATTTATGCTAAGGGATTTTTTTAGCACGGCATCGTTAATTTAAATTATAACACGAATTAGCTCTTCTTCATCACCTAATTTTTTGCCTAATTTTTCCATCAAGCCTTGCAACGCCTTATCTGGTACTATCCCCGACACGCTGAGGATTTTTTCTCCACCTGTTAAATCCTAAACCTTCATGGGCAAAACCTTTTTTAACTAATCACAAAACCGCAGATTCTCCAACACCTAATTGATAAGACTGAATGACATTGGGTATCGGCGGAACATTCAACCATGAGCTAACTCCTCCTTTAAATCATTTAAATCTACCCTAAACACATCGCGTTTTTCACGGGCTAGTGCCTCCAGAAAATCTCGGCGGTTTAATCCAGCCAGTGCCGCAGCCTTTTCTTGAGAAATAATCATAACAATCATAGTTCAAAACTGATAACTGAATTCTGAGGAGGGTAAAACTCGATTGATCGTGCCGGTATTTTGGAGTCCAAGATTTATCTTGGACTCAGAATACCCAGCCGTGTTTGTCTAGCTAGCTGGTTGACCGGCGACACCTGATTGTAAAACGACTTTAACCAAGTCAGGCCGATTGAATTGGGCGCGATATGGCTTAACACTGCTGACTTTGTTACCTACACGCACATTAATATATTTTTCACCGCCCGCCGAAGCTACATAATAACCTTGGGGTGTGATTGTCGCCCATTCGCCATCTTCAAAGCCCACCATTTGGGCAATTTCTTCGCCATTTTGGACATGCCATAAGTGCGTGCTGCCATCCAAACTGCCCGACAAAGCCAGTTTGCCATCGGGGGAGAACGCTACGGCTCTTATCCAAGAAGAATGTCCGAAAAATCTCCGAATCTCGCGCCCACTTGAAACTTCCCACAGTTTCAATGTGCCATACCAGCTTCCAAAAACTTCCCGGCTTCCCGACAAAGCAAGTTTACCATCGGGAGAGATCGCCATGGCACTTATGATAGAAGAATGTTCTTTCAATGTCCGAATCTCGCGCCCACTTGAAACTTCCCACAGTTTGAACGTGCCATCATCTGCTCCCGACAAGGCCAGTTTGCCATCGGGAGAGAACGCCACCGCTCTTACTCTTACCGTAGAGGACTGTTCTTTCAATGTCCGAATCTGGCGTCCACTTGAAATCTCCCACAGTTTGAGTGTGCCATTATCTGAACCCGACAAAGCCAGTTTGCCGTCGGGGGAGAACGCCACGGCTCTTATTCTTACAGTAGAGAAATATTCTTTCAATGTCCGAATCTGGTGCCCACTTGAAACTTCCCACAGTTTGAGTGTGGCATCATCTGAACCCGACAAGGCAAGTTTGCCATCGGGGGAGAACGCTACGGCGTTTACACTCCAGGAATGTCCGTAAAATGTCCGAATCTGGCGCCCACTTGAAACTTCCCACAGTTTGAGTGTGCCATCATCTGAACCCGACAAGGCGAGTTTGCCATCGGGGGAAAACGCGACGACGGTAACAGTCCAGGAATGTCCGTAAAATATCCGAATCTGGCGCCCAGTTGAAACTTCCCACAGTTTGAGTGTGGCATCATCTGAACCCGACAAAGCGAATTTGCCATCGGGAGAAAACGCTACAGCGTTTACAGTCCTGGAATGTCCTTTCAATGTCCGAATATCACGCCCAGTTGAAATCTCCCACAGTTTGAGCGTTTGATCAGAAGAGCCCGACAAGGCGAGTTTGCCATCGGGGGAAAACGCTACGGCCCAAACAGAGTCGGAATGTCCGTAAAATGTTTGAATATCGCGCCCATTTGAAAGCTTCCACAGTTTGAGTGTGCCATCATCTGAACCCGACAAGGCGAGTTTGCCATCGGGGTAGAACGCCACGGCTCTTACTCTCATGGAATGTCCGTAAAATGTCCGAATCAGGTGCCCACTTGAAATATCCCACAGTTTGAGTGTCTTATCCTCTGAACCCGACAAGACGAGTTTGCCATCGGGGGAGAATGCCACGGTCCAAACAGTGTTGGAATGTCCTTTCAATGTCCGACTCTCGGGCTCACTTGATTCCTGGGGATCGGCATAAAATAAAAATAATTTACGCAAAAATGAACCGAGTTTCTGCAATAAACTTGGATCCTCATCACCGCCTAAGTTATTGGTTGTGAGAACCCCTGCCCACAGTTTAAGTGTGCCATCCCGACTGCCCGACAAGATGAGTTTGCCATCGGGGGAGAACGCTACGGCGGTAACGGCTAAGGAATGTTTTTGCAATGTCCGAATCTCGTGCCCACTTGAAACTTCCCACAGTTTGAGTGTGCCATCCCGACTGCCCGATAAGATGAGTTTACCATCGGGGGAGAACGCTACGGCGGTGACAGTCCAGGAATGTCCTTTCAATGTCTGAATCTCGCGCCCAGTTGAAATATTCCAGAGTCTGAGCGTATTATCGTCTGAACCCGACAAAGCGAGTTTGCCATCGGGGGAGATCGCTACGGCGGTGACATTATTGGAATGTCCGTAAAATGTCCGAATCTGGCGCCCATTTGAAACTTCCCACAGTTTGAGTGTGTGATCCAAACTGCCGGACAAGGCGAGTTTGCCATCGGGGGAGAACGCCACGGCGGTAACGGTCCTGGAATGTCCCAACTGTACCAAGACTTCAGGCGGTTGGGCGTGTGCGATTGTCCCCCATATCAAAAGCAGAGCCAATCTGAGTAGCCATTGGTTTTGAAAGTCTTGCATTTTCGTTTTCATGTCAGTTATCAGTTGATGGTTCATTATGCATGTAAGTTCGTAGTAGGACTATTCTCCCATACTCCCCAACAAATCCATTTGATGTTCACGTCTAAGCGGCTCAATCAAAGCATTCATGTTGCCCTGTAAAATATCATCCAATTTGTACAGAGTTAATCCAATGCGATGATCCGTCACTCGCCCTTGTGGGAAATTATAGGTGCGAATCCGCTCTGAGCGATCTCCGCTACCGACTAAGTTGCGCCGCGTCTCTGCCTGTTCCGCTTGTTGACGATCACGCTCTATTTTTAAAATGCGCGATTGTAATAAGGACATGGCACGGGCGCGGTTTTTATGTTGGGAGCGTTCATCTTGACATTCCACGACAATGCCCGTCGGTAAATGGGTGAGACGGATGGCGGAGTCAGTTTTATTGACGTGTTGTCCACCGGCACCAGAGGCGCGGAATGTGTCCACTTTTAAGTCAGTGGGATTAATTTCAATTTCATCCACTTCTTTGACTTCAGGCATCACTGCCACTGTACAAGCAGAGGTGTGAATGCGCCCTTGAGATTCAGTTTTTGGCACTCGCTGTACCCGATGTCCGCCCGATTCAAATTTGAATTGGGAATAGACGCTCTCTCCATTGACGCGCATGACGATTTCTTTGTAACTGTCGTCGTAGCTACCTTCATTTTTGTTGATAATTTCCGTTTGCCAACCGCGCTGCTCGGCATAGCGGCTGTACATACGCGCTAAGTCGCCAACAAATAGGGCGGCTTCATCGCCGCCCGTGCCGGCGCGGATTTCTAAAAAGGTATTGCTATTGTCATCGGGATCTTCGGGTAATAATAGCAATTGCAGTTCTTTTTCTAAGCGCAGTTCTTCGGCTTGCGCTTGGGCTAATTCTTCTTCAGCCAAGGCTCGCATCTCTGCTTCTTCATCGTGCAGCATTTCTTTGGCGGCGGCAATTGTCTCTAAATTGCGGCGGTATTTTTGAAAACATTCCACAATCGGTTGGATTTCTGCGTATTCCTTAGACAGGCTGCGAAATTGGTTTTGATCGGCGATGATGTGAGGCGAAGCCAGTAGGGCATTGAGCTCTTCTAAACGATCACTGAGATTTTCTAGTTTGGTGCGGATAGAGTCTTTCATGTTGTTTTAACCTGGGGATGGTAGCAATCCAAATCCCCTATTTATTCTCTGTCAATTGAAATAGTTGCAGTGCCGCTGTCACTAATTCTTCATGTCCATCATAACCCGCCTGACGTAATTGGACGCAGGGTGTGTGCATTAAAGTATTAGTGAGGGTGTGAGCCAAATAGTCAATGACATCGTATGGCGATTTGCCATTATCAATCATACGTTTGGCTTTTGCAACTAGCCGATGACGGGTTCCTTGCGCTTGATCACGTAGATGACAAATCGTGTCCACCACATCTAGGGAATTCCACCAGCCTATAAAATGTGTCACTTGGGTGTCAATCAGTTCTTCCGCTTTTTGGGCGGCTTGCCCGCGGGTGCGTAAATTTTCTTGTATGACTTCGTTTAAATCATCGACGCTGTATAAATAGACATCTTCTAAGTCGCCCACCGTGGGATCAATGTCGCGGGGGACGGCAATGTCTACCATAAACATGGGGCGATGTTTTCGGATTTTAATGGCTTGTTTGACTTCGGCTTGAGTCAGAATATGTGTTGGGCTGGCGGTGGATGAGATCACTACGTCTGCCTCTGCGAGGTGGACTGAGATTTCTTCTAGGGTAATCGCGTAGCCGGCAAATTCTTTGGCGAGTTGACGTGCGCGTTCTATGGTACGATTGGCGACTATCATACGCCCTAATTGGTTTTCATGTAAGTGCCGCGCTGCTAATTCAATGGTTTCTCCCGCGCCAATCAGTAGGGCGGTATTGCCATTTAAATCGCCAAAAATTTGTTGCGCTAGTCGCACCGCTGCAAAGGCGACAGATACTGGGCTGGAGCCAATGGCGGTGTCTGTACGCACATGTTTTGCCACAGAAAAGCTGTGTTCAAACAATTTATTCAATAATCGGCCCGTCGTGCCCATTTCACGGGCGGTATTGTAAGCCGATTTAATTTGTCCCAAAATCTGCGGCTCTCCCAGTATCATGGAGTCTAAACCACAAGCCACTCGTAATAGGTGACGCACGGCTTCTGCCTGTTCGTAAGTGTATAAATGCTGCCCAAGCTGTTGACTGGAGAGATTGTGGTAGTGACTCAGCCAATTAATAATGGCTTGCGTGGTGTCATTTTCGAGTCCACAATATAATTCGGTGCGATTACAGGTGGAAATAATGACGGTTTCTTGCACTAGTTCACGATCAATGAGATCATGTAGCGCATGTTTGAGCCGCTCTGGTGAGAAATTAACCTGTTCACGTATTTGAACGGGGGCGGTGTTATGATTGAGGCCAAAAGCAAATAATTGCATGTATTTATTGTCGTTTTTAACGCGATGTACAATATTTTATAAATTAATTCAATAACTTAAAAAAAATTGCAGCTTGCGTGTTTTTGGGGATTGGGTTTGGAGTCCAAGATTTATCTTGGTAATCATCATATTGAGTGAGTGAGCACTATGTCAAAAAAAATTTTAAATCGCGGTTTTACCTTGATTGAAGTTATGGTTGTTGTCGTTATTTTGGGCATTCTGGCTGCCTTAGTGGTGCCTAAAATTATGACAAATCCCGACAAAGCGCGTCAGATTAAGGTTGGGCACGATATTCGCGCTGTCGAAACGGCGTTGAAATTGTACAAATTGGATAATTATGTTTATCCAACGACTGATCAAGGTTTGGAGGCGCTGGTGACGAAAACGATGATGCCGCCTGAGCCTCGTCAATGGAAAGAGGGGGGCTATTTAGATGGCGTACCTGTTGATCCTTGGGGATTTCCTTATAGTTATCTTAGCCCCGGTGTCCACGGCGAATTTGATCTTTATTCTTTAGGGGCGGATGGGCAGCCTGATGGTAGTGGTGTCAATGCCGATGTTGGGAATTGGCAATTAAAATAACGTTTTCTCTAAACCCCTCCAAATCAGACCTGCCAGGTATCCAAAACCCATGACGTTGGAATCCCCTACCGAAAAATTAACCTGACAGGTTTTTGACACCTGTCAGGTTTATCTTGATCCCTCGCTCGCTCGGGACAGGCTTAATGGTATTGATTTATACAAGCGTGCCCTAACTCGTTCAAGCATCAATTCATTTAACAAAGTCCATCCCCATTCCGGTTTGATATGGGGCTTTTTATGTGGCGTAATTATCAACAGCGATGGCGCAATTCGGCTTAATTGATACGAGAGTGTGGGCAAACGCGACGGCTGCGCTAAATGCAGCGCGAAACTGCAAATAATTATGCTATAACGTCTGTCGGATAAAATGCCCTGTTCTATCTCTTCAAAGCGATATTTATCCGCCCGTTTTCCGGTGCGCTCAAAATAGGCATTAAATGTATAAGGTTCAACGCCATCAACATTGGTATAACCGAGTGCCCTCAGTGCCAGTGTCACTTCTCCGCTGCCACTGGCTAAGTCTAAAACTTTATTAAAATCAATTTTATAAGTTGAATTAACGGCTTCAATGATTTTGAAAATAGTCGCTTCATGGGGATTACGGTAGCTGTCGCCGAAGTTTTGGTAAAATGCTTTGACACCGTATTTTTCGTAAGCTTTTCTGATAGCTGGCTGTGTAATCATTAGAGTTGTCCTGACCGACGGAAAATTGGTAGGCGATTTATCGCCTTATTATTATAGCTGATAGGAAGTTCTTATGACTACTGTTACCGTCGCCGCCACCCAAATGGCTTGCACTTGGGACACCGCTGCTAATCTCAATAAAGCAGAAACCTTGGTGCGTCGCGCCGCAGAGCAGGGGGCAGAGATTGTCTTGCTACAAGAATTATTTGAAACTCCCTATTTTTGCAAAGACCAAAAAGAGGAATATTTTGCCTATGCTAAACCTGCATTGGATAATCCGTTGCTCACACGTTTTAGTGCCTTGGCTGCCACCCTCAATGTCGTCTTGCCAATCAGTTTTTTTGAACGCGCCAATAATGCTTATTATAATTCGGTGATGATTATTGATGCCGATGGCAACCAATTAGGGATTTATCGCAAAACTCATATTCCCGATGGTCCGGGCTATCAAGAAAAATTTTATTTTAATCCGGGAGATACAGGATTTCAAGTTTGGAAAACGCGCTATGGGGTGATTGGTGTTGGGATTTGTTGGGATCAGTGGTTTCCAGAAGCGGCGCGAGTGATGGCTTTACAAGGGGCCGATTTGTTGTTTTATCCTACAGCAATAGGCTCCGAGCCTCATGCGCCTGAGATAGATTCTAGTGGACATTGGCAACGGGTGATGCAAGGACATGCTGCGGCAAATTTGATGCCCTTGATCGCTTCTAACCGGATTGGTCACGAGGTAGGCGATTCTTGCGATTTGACGTTTTATGGTTCTTCATTAATTGCTAGTCCGACGGGTGAAATTGTCAAGGTGGCGGGGCGGGATGAAGAGGCTGTGTTGATAGCTCGTTTTGATCTTGAGGAAATACGCGCTTTGCGGACAGGGTGGGGGGTTTTTCGTGATCGTCGTCCTAGTCAGTATGCTCCTTTGTTGACGTTGGATGGTACTTAATGGCATTGACGTTTATGATGGGTTCAAACGTTACGGACGGGGTTGCAAACCCCGTCCGGCACAAGCTCCAAAATAGTTGCACATTAAAGCCAAGGCAACTGTCTTCGATCACGAAATGGGTCATTTCTAATGAAAGCATCCTTTATGAAGTCCAATTTAATAAGATTTATTTTCAATAAGTTGGCTGACTTATAAGAATAGAAACCACTGACAAAGATTTCCCATAATTTGCCCAGTTGATAAATATTATTTTCCACCTGAGCAGGCAATAACTCATCTTGAGGATAAAACAGTTCTGGATACGCCGCTTTGAGTTTTTTAAGCTGTCTATCGGCACTCTGCCGATCCGGAAATGAACTCACGACAACGATCTGATGTCCTTTTTCAAGTTTTGACATAAATTTCCCAAGTTCTGTTCTTTGGTAGAGCGTAAAAATTTTTTGTTGGAGTCCAAGATTTATCTTGGAGGCTTGTTCAAGTGCTTTTTCCAGATCGGCATATTTGCCCTTAAGTTGTTCATTTTTTTGTTCAAGCAACACTTTTTCTTCAAAAACCTGTTCATGGACTTCCTCAAGATGAGTTTTTTCCACCTGAGCTTGATCAAATGCTCCCTTAAGATGGGCATTTTCCAGCTTCGCCTTTTCAGATTGTTGCGGAGAGGGTTGAATCCAAATAGCCCAAATAGCCCAAATGCCACAAACCAATACTAATATCGTTAGTGTCCAGATTTGATAGCGTTTTTTCTTCTTAAAGTTTTCAAAGTCCTTTTCGATTCCTAAATAACGACCGTCTATTTTGTCTACTATATCAGCAACTTTATGAGTGATTCCCAGCTTTTTGTAAAATTTAAGTGCCTCTCTAAAATCCTTTTTCGCCAGAGCCTTATCACCCCGTTGCTGCCAGATTTTTTGTCGTCCAGCAATGGCTTCTGGCTGCTTGGGCTCCAATTTTAGCACCTGTTCATACCATTCTAGTTTCGGCGCTTCATCTTTGGTTTCTTGAGCTAAATCAAGCAAAGCCTGTATTAAGCGTGAACGAGCAACTTGGGGTTTATAGTTATACAATTTTTCCAACAATTGTTTGGCTTCTCTTGGTTTCCCCAGAGCCAGCAGGATATCAGCCAGCAATTGGTGTGCGCCCAGATGATTAGGGTTGAGGCCAATTGCTTCGCGTAAGTCTTTGATTGATGTGTCGAATTCTTCATTTTTATAGAAGTCGATGGCCGTTTTAAATAGGCTGTCCGCGACCGGATCAATAGCGTCCACTTGGTCCTGTATCCGGCGGAAGGGTTTATTTTTTTTCACCCAGCGGCGCAGTAATTCAACATGAAAGGCATAAGCATCGTCAGTGAGTTTTAGCCAATCCCAATTTTGCAACAAGCGGGGGGTATCTTGTAGCTCTTGAATGAATACACGGATGCCGTTTTCATAGAGCCAGGTTTCTAAGGCTTGCTCAGTCATCGGGCCGCCCTCTGCCAAAGCCGAAGTCACCACGCGCCCTGCGGGAGACAATGCGTCCCATAACCATTCCAAGGTTTTACGACTCGCTTCCAAAACCTCGAAAATCACGTTTTCTACGTCCGTTGGCGTGACAGTGGGTGCCGTTTTTGGGGCTTTATTATAGGCATGCTCCCAGACATGGAAACAGATTTGTTGAGTGAGAAAGGGGTGTCCTTGTGTGTATCGCCAAACAGATGCCACGGTTTCTTCCTGCCAATTGAGACTTTTGTTGGCCTCGGATAAACGCACTAGTTTTTCTGTCTCTTTTTGATTTAAGAGTAATAAACGCTTTATTGGTGGAATGTCTCTAAAGAGATACACGGCCATATTGTCGATATCTTCAACGTCACGACCCATCGCAAAAATAAATTTAAGCGTTTGTCGAGGGATGCTCACGAGTTGATGCAAATAGGGAAAAAAGGCGGCCCCTGCCTGTTCATCTTTAAGATCAGGCAGCGCTTCAAATTCGTCAAACAGTAATACTAAGGCTGTCTTTTTTGGCAAACTTTGTAAAAGCTTGGGCAATATCTCAATGAATTCGGCTTCTGGCTGATCGCCCAAATCGGGTAGTGCTTGATCCAGTGCATGGGCGATGCTTTTAGCCAATTCATTGACCAGTTTGTCCAAAGACCAAGTCGCTTTATCTTGTAAGTCAAAGTAAATTGGGTAATAATTTCCATAAGTGGACAATTGAGCGGTTATGTGTTGCAGCAGGGAGCTCTTGCCAATGTGTCGCTGACCATATAGGACAATGGTGTTGTCGTCGGGGCTATGTAACATTCGCTCAACTTCACGCAATCTGTCAGCGCGTCCAATAAAGGCGGGGGTATTTCCGACTGGCTTGTTGGCAATGTAAGGATTGAAAGGGCTGTGCATTGAGTTTTTTTCGTCCTGAATATTCAGAAAAATGTTGAGATATCTGGGCCAAAATTAAACTAAATTAAAGATATACTTGGCACCTTTACAATTTTAGCTTTTGTCATTCTGAGTCCGCAGGGAAGATTTCTCCTCTCGTCGAAATGACAAGCTCAGTTTATGAAGGTGTTCAGTATAATACTTAAACTTTAACGTATTCTTAGATAAAATTCAAAAATTATGAAACTAGACACAGAAAAAGCTTGGTTAGAAGGTGTACGCCGATATCCCTCGCCACATTGTGATGATCGTCCAGAGGGGGTGGAAATTGAATTGCTGGTTATTCATGGTATCAGCTTGCCGCCCGGTGAATTTGGGGGGCCTTATATTGATCAGTTATTTTCGCATACCCTTGATAAAAATGCTCACCCTGATTTTGCGGATATTGCTGATTTGCGCGTCTCTGCCCATTTGTTGATTCGGCGCAGGGGGGAAATCACGCAATATGTCTCTTTACAGCAGCGGGCTTGGCACGCGGGGGTGTCATCTTTTGCGGGGCGCCGTCGCTGCAATGATTTTTCGATTGGCGTTGAACTTGAGGGCTGTGATGATGTGCCTTATACGGATGAACAATATGAGCAATTGGCGCGATTGATAGGGATTTTGCGACAGGCTTGGCCGGTGTTGAGCCCGGATCGGATTGTGGGGCATAGTGATATTGCGCCGGGGCGTAAAACTGATCCGGGGCCAGCGTTTGATTGGGGGCGTTTGCCAAGTTCGTAGTAGGCGATTTATCGCCTTAAATAGAGGTCGGCAGTATTCACCGCTATCCCAATACTCGGCATCACATGTTCCAGAAATTCCCGTTGAGTGGTAGTCGCTATCTCCTCGGAAAAACAGATTTCAATAACGCCTTTCACGGCTTTTTCATACAAAAAGGGGACAATGAGTACCTGGCGAGGTATCGCCCTGGTGAGGACTGATTGAATAATGAACTGGTATTCTTCTTGCGTGTAGGTGCGAAAGAGCATTTTTTGTTCCATCGCCGCCTGTCCAACTAGCCCTTCACCGACCAAAAAGCGCTCAGGTTGATTGTCACTGTTAGTATAGCCATAACTCGCAATGACTTGCAGGTAGTCCTCTTTCAGCAGATAAAATAACCCAATCTGTGCCTCTATGTAGGTCGTTAGGAACGATATGATATTCTTGGCCAAGCTCACGATATCCTGCCCGCCGCTCATGTGATCATTTAACTGCGTCTGCCCCGTTTTGATCCAATCTTGCGAGGCATTCTGTTTCGTGGTATCTACCAAGTTGACTAGGGCATTTTTGATCTGGACGAATTCTCCTTTATATTCAGCCTTGGGCGTGATGTGCAAATGACCTACCGCTAATCCCTGAGAAATTTGGATAATATCCCCAATCACTGCGTTAAAATAACGGTTTAAAGCATAAACTGCTTGCTCGATTTCACCTATCTCATCTTGACGATTGGTGAGTTTGTTTCTATCGTCTTTGGATTCTGTTAGGTCACCTTGGGCCAATTGGTGAGTAGCACGAGAGAGCAGAGCCAATGGTTGCACCACTTTTCTAATGAACACAAAATAAGCGATACCCAGAATGAGTAGGGCCGTTGCCACTAGATAAATAATCATAAGTTGAATAATATTAGTGGCAACAGCATTTATCTCAGCATTCGGTTTGACAATAACCAACTTCCAGTATGAGTCTGGCATAAGAAATATAAAAGCGGTCGATGCCTCGTTTAATAAAAAGTCATTTTCTAAAGTGACTTTTTTATATAATTTCGTCTGAGTGTTCTTGAAGGGATTAGCAATCACGGCTGACAGTAGCTCTGCTTTTGGTCGATCTATTTGGTAGCTGTCACGATCAATTTCGAGCGCAATATTCGATTTGTAATTTTGCAGCTTACGTGCCTGCATAAGAATATCTTGGTTCATTGCCTTAAAGGCTTCTGACAAAGGTAAAAATAAAGGAGACTTTTTAGCAAATTCTGATGCAAAAAGAAATTCTTCAGTACGATTCCCTTGGCTATCTTGACCAATTTGTTTGACTAATGCGGGTTTAGGGAAAGTAATAAACTTGTTGTTTCTATCCAAAATAAAGACATAACCGCCGGTTTCTTTTTGCAACGTTTTTGCAATCGCTTGCAATCCTTCTAATTTCAAGTCAATAGTGACGGTACCAGAGAAATTGCGCTGCTGATCAAAGGTAGCTACTGTACAAGTCACCATCGGTTGGTAGGAGTAAGGATCCATGTAGGATTCACTCCAAGAACAAGTCCCAGGCTTGGCATGGCGTACCGCGACATACCATTCTTCATTGTGATAGCCTGCGCCAGGTTGATTGTAATCGTCGTAGTATTTTAGGCTACCATCAGACTCGCGGCCCCAAAAAAAACTTCGTCTTTGTTTATCGGGTTGAAAAGCATAAGGTTCCGGCCAAACGCCGCCGCCGGCAACATCTAAATCGCCTTGAAAATAAATTAATTTTGGTATAATTTCTTTAAAGGACGTTTCTGACTTGGGTAAATTTTCGGTAGTCGCTGCCAAGGTTCTCGTTAAGGCTGCGATTTCGGAGGAACGCGCTGTCAAGCGTGACACGGCATTATTGCCGATTTCTTCAATGACTTTTGAGGTTTCAACCGAAATCAGTTCTTTGCCACTGGTACTCATAATCAAAACAATCCCCAAAACAAACAAGAGGCTGATAAATGCTAGACCAATAATCCCCTGAAAACTTAAACTTTTATGCCACTTAACGGATTTCTTTTTCATAAAAATATCCCAAACAATGATGTTTATCAAGCACTCGGACGATAGATTTTACTCTGATAAAGTCACTCTGTTATATAGGATTACAGACGAATGGTCATTTACATCTGATAAATGGCTTTTTTAAACTCATGCAGCTACACCCCCGCAATTATGTTAACAGAACAGAGTGCATTAGTAACAGGCGCAACGAGCCAAATCGGGCGATTTTTACTACCACGCTTACAAGCCGCAGGTTTCACGGTGACTGCCATCAGTCGGCAATCACAGGCAAGCGCTGGTGGGATTATTTGGCAACAAGCCGATTTGCAAAGTTCTCCTTTACCCATCAGCCAAGCACGCTTTTTATTCCATCTGGCGCCTTTACCCTTGTTGCCCCCCTTGTTAGCCCATGAGCTGCCTTTGAGACGAGTTATTGCATTTAGTTCAACCAGTTGCTTTACTAAGAAAAAATCTCCCGATCCTCAGGAAAGAGCAATAGCGGCGCAGTTGAGGGATGCCGAAAGGGCATTAGCCGCTGTGTGTCAGGCTCAAAACATTGTTTGGACTGTGTTACGTCCCACTTTAATTTATGGTTGTGGCATTGATAAAAATGTGACCTTTATTGCCCAATTGATCCGCCGCTTTGGTTTTTTCCTGCTTGCGGGGCGGGGAACGGGCTTACGTCAACCAGTACACGCGGATGATTTAGCGGCTGCCTGTGCAACCGTCTGCATTTCGCCGGCAACGGCGAATAAAGCCTATAATCTGAGTGGGGGACAAACATTGAGTTATCGTGACATGGTTGAAGCCATTTTTCAGCAGTTAGGCAAAAAACCGCGTATCATGTCTATCCCATTACCGGTGTTGAACTGTATTATGGCTTGGCTGCCAGCTATGGTAATGCGAATGAACCAAGATTTGTGTTTTGACCATACGCCAGCTTACCATGATTTTGGTTATTCTCCTAGAACATTTAGTGATAACGATATGGGCTTTTAATCTTATGATTCTCATTTTAATGGTGTTGGCTTTTCTAGTCTCGGCATTATTGACGCTGTACTTTAGCCGTGTCTTACATATTCTTGATAAGCCTAATGTACGCTCTTTACACAGCCGCCCCACGCCTACCACTGGGGGAATTGCAATAGTTGTCGCATTGAGCATCGCTGTCATAATAATGCAAGTGCAAGAATATTTTTTTATATTTTTCAGTGTATTATTAATTGCCACCATCTCTTTTATTGATGATTGCCGTCATGTCTCCGCCTTATATCGCCTGATGGTGCATTTACTAGCTACCTACCTGTTGCTATGGCAAGGTGAATTTTGGCTAACCGAGATCGTTTTGCCGGGCTTGACTTGGGCATTGCCACCCTTTTTACAATTCAGTCTTTCAATCCTATTTGTGATATGGATGATCAATTTATATAATTTCATGGATGGCATGGATGGATTTGCCGGCGGCATGGCAATATTTGGCTTTGGCACACTAGCGATACTAGGCGCGATGGCTGATCATCAATTATTTATGGCACTGAATCTCATTATCGCCAGTGCTGTTGCTGGCTTTTTAGTGTTTAACTTTCCCCCAGCCCGCATTTTTATGGGCGATACTGGTTCATCAAGTTTAGGATTTTTAGCCGCCGCCTTTAGCATCTGGGGCAATCGAGAAGGTATTTTCCCACTTTGGGTAGCACTACTCCTGTTTTCACCGTTTATTGTCGATGCTACGGTGACGTTACTGCGGCGCTTTCTACGGGGAGAAAAAGTTTGGGTCGCGCATAAATCTCACTTTTATCAACGCTTAGTGGAACTAGGCTGGGGACATAAACGCACCGTACTATGGGAATATGCGCTGATGGCAGCGTGCAGCTTCTCCGCCCTAGTTGCCCCAGCTTTGCCAATTGATGCACAATGGAGTTTATTAGTGGGCTGGATTTTTGTCTATATTTTACTGATGCACTTAGTTCGCGGCTTAGAGCGCAATGCCATATCGTGCCGATAAATTACCCGTTCGTAGTAGGCGAATAGGCGATAAATCGCCTACTACGAACTTGGCAGGTTTCTCATAATGGCATTGCTGTAGGTATGGGTTATTTAGGAACAACTCCAAGCTATTGAGACTAAAATGAAGAACCGTTATTTACCCTGTCTATCAATACTCATTATTCTCTTGTCCGCTTGTCAATTCGTAAAAGACGAGCCCGTCATGCTCAACAAGGCAGAACCCCTTGAGCAAGACGATAATTCCTTCGCCATGGCTGAAATGGAACGTCTAAAAGAGGAAGCAGAGGTGGAACGTCGTCGTTTAGCCGCTGAAAGACGCGCCAAAGAAAACGCTAGACAACAGGCTGAAATAGAACGTTTAAGGAAAGAGGTGGAGGCAGAACGTCGGGCGCGTTTAGAGGCCGAAAAAAAAGCCGAGATTGCGAGACAAGAGGCTGATAAAAAACGCCAAGAATCTTTAAACACTCAGCGTGTGGAATCGGAAAAAATGTTCAGAGATCGTTTAAAGGATGGCGGTTTAGGCCCGGAAATGGTTTGGATACCAGCAGGGCGGTTTAAAATGGGCGACAATCAGGGCAGCGACTCTGAAAAGCCCGCCCATCGGGTATCTGTCAAGCGCTTTGCCATAGGGCGCTACGAGGTAACATTTGCGGAGTATGACCGTTTTGCGAAAGCGATGGGTAGAAAAAAACTAAAGGATTGGGGTTGGGGGCGCGACAATCGCCCTGTGATTAATGTCTCTTGGGATGATGCGGTGGCTTATACGGAATGGTTAAGTCAACAAACCGGAAAACTGTATCGCTTAGCAAGCGAGGCTGAGTGGGAATATGCGGCTCGGGCTGGCATGAAAACCAAGTATTGGTGGGGTAATGATATTGGCTCTAAGCGGGCTAATTGTCAGAGCAGTGGTAGTCAATGGAGTGGTAACAAAACGGCCCCTGTTGGTTCTTTCGCGCCGAATCCTTTCGGATTGTATGATACAGCGGGGAATGTTTGGGAATGGGTTGCAGATACTTGGCACAACAATTATAATGGTGCTCCAACCGATGGTAGCGTGTGGGAAAATGGGGGAGGTGCCTATCGGCTGCTGCGTGGCGGCTCGTGGGACAGCTTCCCGTATTTATGCCGTTGCGCCAATCGTGATGGGAAATCGACGGACAGCAGGATCGACGATATCGGCTTCCGCGTGGCGTTGTCGGACAGCGTGGACTAAATAAGCCTTAAATTCAGACCTGCGTATGGGTATCCTCATCATGCTTTCAAGAGATGACAATTTTTTTAAAAATCCACAAATCAAGGAGGCTCAAATGAAGAACCGTTACCTTAGCCTATTTTGTTTATCAATACTCATCATTCTCTTGTCCGCTTGCCAAAGTACAAGCATGACAAAGAAGCCGTCCCCCACCGGAGTGTCCAGCGGGGACACAGGCACAACCAAGGCACCCTCCCGCAAACGAGTGGCTCTCGTGATTGGCAATGGCGGCTATCGATTTGCGCCGCTGAGAAATCCCGAGAACGATGCCAAGGACATGGCGGATGCTTTGCGAAAGTTAGATTTTGAGCCGGTGATACACCTAGAAAATGCCAGTTGGGCGGAAATGGATAAGGCTGTTGAAGACTTTTCCAAAGAACTGGGAAAAGGCACTGTCGGACTCTTTTACTTCTCCGGACATGGCATTCAGATTGATAGCAAAAATTACCTCATCCCGGCTGACATAAAGAGATTATCAGTCCGTAACGTCAAACATCGCTCCATCTCCGCCGACGAGGTGTTGACGGCGATGGAAGAAGTCGATAATACCATGAATATTATCATTCTGGATGCATGCCGCGATAATCCATTTGAAAGTGCCTATAAAAGCTACAAAAGAGGACGAGGACTGGCAGGCATGATGGATGCGCCGACAGGTTCACTGATTGCCTACGCTACCTCACCCGGTAAGATTGCCGCCGATGGCGTTGGACGTAACAGCCCTTATACTAAAGCTATCTTAGAATTCATTGCAAAACCGGGTTTAGCGATTGAATTGATGTTTAAAAGAGTACGCAATGCTGTGAGGAAACAAACCAGGAACAGACAAACGCCTTGGGAATCCTCTTCGCTACAGGGAAAAGACTTCTATTTTGTGGCC
>JBDLJY010000036.1:0-29003 GCA_039714115.1 Pseudomonadota bacterium
GGTCAAAGTCAAAACCAGGTCTAAATTTGAAGTAAGACCGGTTAAAAACAAAACCTGCCAGGTCAAAGTCAAAACCAAGTCTAAATTTGAAGTAAGACCGGTTAAAAACAAAACCTGCCAGGTCAAAGTCAAAACCAGGTCTAAATTTGAAGTAAGACCGGTTAAAAACAAAACCTGCCAGGTCAAAGTCAAAACCAAGTCTAAATTTGAAGTAAGACCTGGCAGGTTTGGGTTTAACCTGCCAGGTCTGGTTTTGATTGAGGGATAGGATTTCTAAAAACCGAAGCCATTACCATTCAAAAGGTTTAGCCTGTTTTTCTGCGCCTTCCTTTTGTACCGGCATCAAATCAGCCTTACTCAAACCCAGAGCAAGTGCGCTGGCACTGGCGATATAAATCGAAGAATATGTACCGATAATGACACCCAAGAGCAAAGCCATCGAAAAGCCGTGAATCAATTCACCACCAAAAATAAATAATACAATCAACACCAAAGCGGTAGTCACAGAAGTCATCACCGTGCGCCCAAGCATCTGATTAATAGAGATATTCATCACATTGACCGACGGTTGTTTTCGCAATTTGATAAAATTTTCCCGAATACGATCAAACACAACGATGGTATCATTGAGTGAATAACCAATCACCGCTAACACCGCCGCTAACACCGTTAAATTAAACTCCAATCCCAACAGCGAAAAAAAGCCGACGACGATGAGAGTATCGTGTATTAATGCCGCGACAGCACCGATAGCAAAGCGATATTCAAAGCGAAATCCAACATAAATCAATATACCAATCAGAGTATAAATGACAGCCAGTCCCCCCTTTTCAACCAATTCGCTACCGATTTGCGGTCCCACATATTCGACGCGACGCATTTTCACACCTTCGTCGCCTTTTTGTAATAGGCGCAAAATTCGACTGCTCAGAGGATCCTCTTTCGACTCTTCATGGACACCTAAGCGAATTAACACATCGTGGCTGGTGCCAAAATGTTGTACCACAGCATCAGGAAAACCATTTTCATGCAAAGTTTTTCGGATACCTTCAAGTTCAGCAGGCTGGCTATAGCCCACCTCAACCAATGTGCCGCCCGTGAAATCAATCCCAAAAACGAGGCCCTGCATAAATAAAGACCCCAAAGAAATGGCCATCAGTATGGCTGACAATGCCACAGCTATGTGGCGTTTACCCATAAAATCAAACTTATAATCAAATCGGTTTAAAAGCATTTTTTAATAATTCCTAAAAATCGTGCAAAGTGCGCCTTGCACTCCTAGAACGTTCTCTCTGGAGTGCAAGGCGTACCTTGCACTAGACTGGCAATTTAGCAAGTTTTTTGCCACCATAGAAAAAGTTAATCACACCACGAGTACCCATAATAGCAGTAAACATAGAAGTGATAATCCCTAAAGACAGAGTGATGGCAAAACCTTTAATAGGTCCAGTCCCAAAACCAAATAACATCACCGCTGCAATTAAAGTCGTAAGATTCGCATCGAATATCGTGACAAAAGCCTTTTCATAGCCAACATTGATACTATTCTGTGGACTGTTACCATTAGCGATTTCTTCACGTATTTTCTCAAAAATCAAAACGTTAGCATCAACCGCCATACCCAAAGTCAGCACAATACCCGCCATACCCGGCAAGGTTAGCGTCGCTTGCAACAAGGACAGCAAAGCCACCAAAATCACAACATTCATCAACAAAGCAAAATTTGCCACCATGCCAAAAGTTTTATAGCGCATCAACATAAACAACATCACTGTCACAAAACCAAGCATAATGGACAATAAGCCTAAATCAATATTTTCTTGACCCAAGCTCGGACCTATAGTGCGCTCCTCGATGATCTCCATCGGCGCTTTCAGTGCCCCTGCCCGTAATAGCAAAGCCAGATTATTCGCCTCACTAGACGTTAAGCCCGTAATTTGGAAATTTTTACCAAATTCCTCCTGAATGGTTGCCACATTGATGACTTCCTCAGTTTTGGCACGAGTTGTGACGGGCTTATCATCTACCATTTTAGTCTCTATATGGTATTCGATAAAGACGACAGCCATCGGTTTACCAACATTTTTCCGAGTCGTCATCAGCATACGTTTTGCGCCCTTATTATCCAAACGCACCACAGCGGCGGGACGTCCGCTGCGTTGATCAATTGTCGCCGCAGCATCAGCAATTTGATCGCCCGTAGCGATAACGCGGCGTTTCAACATCACCGGCGTACCATCGCGCCGTTTATAAGAACGCGCCCCCAATTGATCATCATCCTCAGCCACCAACCGAAATTCCAAGGTTGCCGTTGCGCCCAAAATCTCCTTAGCGCGAGCCGTATCTTGTACACCGGGCAATTGGACAACAATACGTTCTTCCCCCTGTCGTTGGATAACTGGCTCCGACACGCCTAACTCATTAACGCGATTACGCAAGGTAGTAATATTCTGTTCTAAGGCATTTTGGCGATTTTCTTTCAACGCCTTTTCAGTGAAAGTGAGATGCAAGCGGTACTCATCTACCCCATTTATTTCAGTGATGACCAAATCATCATACTGTTTTTCAACGAGTTTTTTCGCTTGAGCACCTATATCAATGTTAGCAAAAGACACTTGAATGCCACCGCCGCCAGCGACAACACGATTAATGCCCTTATAACGCAATTTTTTCTCACGAAACAGGCTACGCAATTCACCGATATACGTCTCCTCATCCTGACGAATAGCGGTTTCCATATCCACCTGCATTAAAAAATGCACCCCGCCGCGCAAATCTAAGCCTAAATACATCGGCTGCCCGCCCAGCGCCCTCAGCCAATCGGGCGTTGCCGGGGCCAAATTTTGCGCCACCACATACTTGGGCAACGCCTCTTTCAGTACAGAATAAGCATTCAATTGCGTATCGGTATCTTTAAAACGCAACAACAAATGGTTTTCCGTCCTATCGACACGGATAAAACTGATATTGGCATTTTTGAGTTCAGCCACGGCAGTGTCTTGCACCGCCTGATCAATTTTCATATCCCGTGCGTAGGCAGGAGAAATTTGCACAGCTGGATCCTCCCCAAATATATTGGGTAGTGCATACAGCGTACAAACAAAGATCACAGCAGCGATCAGTAGATATTTCCAAAGTGGGTATTGATTCATACATCCTCTCAGTTAAAAGACAAACTATTTACAGCGTGTTTTTCATAGTCCCTTTGGGCATGACAGTGGCGATGGCTTGGCGTTGCACCTTGAGATGCGTATCAGAGTCCACCTCAAGCACGACAAAGTTATCACCAAGGCTAGTAATTTTACCCAACAATCCGCCATTGGTGACGACTTCATCCCCTTTTGCCAGCGACTCTACCATCTGCTTATGCTCCTTGGCTCGCTTAGTTTGGGGGCGTATCAGCAGAAAATAAAACACCACAAATAAAACAATCAACATCACGAGATTGATCAAACCCGCGTCGGCGGGCTGTCCTTGTCCTGCTTGCGCCCAAGCATTCTGAATCAATAAATCCATGTTGTATCCTATAAAGTCAGTGAGTGAAAACGGTGCATTATGACATAAATTTAGGGTGATCTGAAATGTCAGCCTGCTACTTGCAAGGTTAATGCCATATCGTGCCGTCGTTGTAAATTTAACGATTATAATGACCGGTGTTGCGCTTAAATAAAATAGACGGGTTTTGGCAACCCCGTAGGTCTTAAAAAGACCCACATTTTAGATTATAATACAAGTAACCAGTTTTTCTCGGTGGGCACATTTTGGAGTCCAAGATTTATCTTGGACTCGAAACGTCAATGCCATTAATTAAATATGGAGCTTTTAGATGAAAATACAAAAATTGTTTGTCTGCATAATTTGCTTGGGTTTAATCCCCTCATGCACCAATGTTCATGACAACATCACAAACATTATCCAGAGTTTCAGTTCTACCCGACAAGACTCTGTGACCCAAGAACCCACTGTGTCCAATGTTTATCAAGAAGAGCCCGCTGACACTTCATACGACTTTGTTACCCCCAGTGAAGAAGCTGCTGACACCGAGTTATCTCAAGAAGAGCAACTCAAATTAGCTGAAACTTATATCGGCCAAGTTATCCAATATTTTCAACAAGGGCAATTTCAAGAAGCCCTGCCCTTGTCTGAAAAAGCCTTAAAAATAACAAGTGAAATACTCGGAGAAAAGCACCCCGTCACTCTATCGGTCTTAAATCAGTTGGCGTTTATTTACAAAAATTTAGGCCACTTTTCTGAAGCCTTACCTTTATTTGAAAAAGGCTATCGTCTTTCTAAAGAGGTGTTAGGAGAAAAGCACCCTAACACCCTCGCTCGCCTGAATAATTTGGCAGTGATTTACCGAGACTTAGACCGCTTATCTGAAGCCTTGCCTTTGTTTGAAAGAGGCTATCATCTCTCTAAAGAGGTGTTAGGAGAAAAGCACGCTAAGACCATCAATCGCCTTAATAATTTGTCTATTATTTACAAAGACTTAGGCAGATTCTCGGCGGCTTTGCCTTTGTTTGAAAAAAGCTATCGTCTTTCTAAGGACGTGTTAGGAGAAAAGCACTTTTTAACCATCACGATCATGGATAATTTGGCGACGATTTATAAAGACGTAGGTCATTTATCAGAAGCCTTGCCTTTGTCTGAAAAAACCTATCGTCTTTCTAAAGAAGTATTAGGAGAAAAGCACCCTAACACTATCATCAGCCTCAATAATTTAGCTTTAATTTACAAAGACGTAGGTCGCTTATCAGCAGCATTGCCTTTGTCTGAAAAAGCCTATCATCTTTCTAAAGAGGTGTTAGGAGAAAAGCACCCTGACACTCTCAATTCTCTGGATAATTTGGCCAGAGTCTATATAAAACAAGGCCAAATTAATAAAGCCATTCAACATTTTGAAAAATTAGTGGAAAGCGTGGAAAGTGGCGACCGGTGGAAAGAGAGTTACTTGACGCTTTCTGGCCTGTATATTAGTCAATCTCACCCCCTACCAGCCTTTAGGGTGTCCGAAATGCTCAAAGCCCGTACCACCGAACCAGAGCAAATCAGGAAAATGCAGATTACGAAATATTTGCCGGCTGATACGGTGTTTATCAGCTACCTCGTCGATAAAAACAAGGTATTAGCCTTCACCTTAGGCAACGATCAGCTCACTGCACACGACTTAGGAGAATTCTCTGATCTCGAAAAAGACATAGAAACTTACCGTCGCCAACTATCTTCATCGGGGGATACGCTCAGTCGTACACTAGGAAAACGTCTGTTAGAGCCACTATCTGAGTTTATCAAAGATTTTCCTCATTGGATTATCTCACCTTATGGCCCTTTAGCGTTGATACCGTTTGAAACTCTGCGCTTTGAGGAACAGGTGATTGCACAACATCAAATTTCCTACGTGCAATCCCTGTTGGCACTACAAGAACGCGACCATTGATGGTGTTTAATTTTTGGAGTCCAAGATTTATCTTGGGCTTCTTTACTTCACATAAAACCTAACAATAGGCGTAGCCAACTGTTTTTCAGAGGAACGAAGCCAAACCCTCGCCTGTGCAACGTGCGTCCCCCGTTCTACCGGCCATAAAAATTGACGCTCCTGTGGGAAAGTCGTGCCAATCACTTCTCCGTCAATCAGCCATTCTATTAAGTCAGCCTCTAACGGCGTATCAGACAATCTCAACGCAAACGCTTCATACTCGTCAGGAATACGCGGATCCATTGCCAATTGTAAACCATGAGTCGGTTGCCTTAAACGTAATGGCCTCCTCTCAATGGCCTTGCTCGGCCCCGGCTCTGTGCCCGCAATAAACCATTCCACTCGGCTCGGACAATCCCCAATGGCGCGTTGTCCCGTCGAGCGGCAAATGTGTACCTTGACCAATTGAGGACTCAAGTACAATGGTTGCGTCTCTTCATAACGGTTTAATTCGGCAAACACGGCGCGTAATACCAAAGCGGAGCCAGAAGCACCAGAAACATGGGACATGGGTTGTTGATCTAAATTGCCTAACCACACGCCCACTGTGTAACGGTGATTAAAGCCCACCGCCCAAGCGTCTCTATAATCGGTAGAAGTGCCCGTTTTGACAGCCGTTTGAATAGGAAAACGCAACAAGGTGCCCCGCCCAAATTCATTGCTGCGAGCATCAGGATCAGATAGGATGTCGGCAATGATAGAACTGACTTCAGGACTGAATATTTCAAGCTTCGAGGCGGACGCTGCATTGCCTAAGACTTTCAGGGGGCGAAAGCGACCTTGATTTGCCAAACTTGTGTAGGCTTGCACTAATTCAAACAGGGTAACGCCGCCGTTGCCCAAGGCTAAGCCATCACCATAATAATCAGGGTGAGCGGTCAAACTTGATAAGCCTAATTGACGTAAACGCTGCAAAAACTGCTCTGTTCCAACAAATTGAATGGTGCGAATGGCGGGAATATTCAAAGAGTTACCCAGCGCATCGCGCAAACGTAGCGGCCCATAATAATGGCGGCTGTAATTGCGAAAGCTGTGCATCCCTGTCCCTACCGCCTCCGCTAAGGGCGTATCATCAATTAATGTCGCCGCCGTCCAGCCTTTTTCTAACGCCAATGCATATAAAAATGGTTTCAGCGTTGAACCGGGCTGGCGCGGCGTCGTGACAGCATCAATTTGGCTGCCCGTACACACCCAAGCCAATACTTCCTGAGTTTGATGATCGACGACTAGCACCGCGCCATTATTGACGTTTTTGCTCCGTAAATCCTGCACACGCTGCTCAAGTATTTTTTGGACAGCACCTTGTATGCTCGCATCAAGGGTAGTATGCAAACGTCCCTTCCTTTGCAAATGTTGAGCGGTTTGCAACATGTAGTTGACAAAATGTGTCGCTTGTACTGGTAACTGGGAATCGTGTAAATGCAGCGGCATTGTTTGATAATCGGTGATGTCTAATGCTAATAAACGCTCGGCAAGACGGGCAATGGGTGCTTCAATCTCCGTCGTGCCTCGGCGTAAATCTAAACGACTGGGCGAGCGGACTAATACCGCTAAGGCCATCATTTCCTTGATATTTAAGGTATCTAAGTCGCGGTCAAAATAATAACGTGCCGCCTGCACGACGCCCCGCCGCTGACTGGCATAAGGGACTTGATTGAGATAGAACTCTAAAATATCGGCTTTAGAAAAACGCGCTTCTAGTCGTGTCGCTTCAAAGCCTTCTAGCCAGCGCGACCAAAAAGTTCTCGGACGCGGATGCAAGATACGCACAGTTTGCTCGCTGATGGTGCTGGCACCGCGCACGAGTCGCAAAGCTTTAATATTTTGCCAGATGGCATGCCACCGCGCTTGCCAATCGGGGCCATTATGTTCATAAAAACGTTTATCTTCCGCTAATATAAAAATTTGTTGCAATATTTCGGGGATTTCATGTAGCGGGACAACATCGTGGATATTCCAATCATTTTGATAGGTGATGGAGAGCGGAGTTGCATGGCGATCTAAAATTTGAACTTTTCGCACTGTGCTGTCGGCAAGAGATAAAGTTTCGGGCGGCGGTGCTAAGTCGGTAAAGGTTTTCCAAAAGAGTACACCACCGACTAATAGGAGAGTTATCCAGATAAATTGACGCATGATGGGTTCCTTCAGACCTGCGGGGAGACCAATACCCATGACGAGTCCGTAGTCTCAAATAAAAATTAACCTGCGGGTGTGGGTACATTGACGCCATGTGCAACTTTCACGACAGACCTACGGGGTTGCCAAAACCCCGCCGGTCGAAAAATTTTCGTTGAGTTTACAATGTCATGGGTATTGGTCTCCCCGCAGGTCTGAAATCGTCTAATTTACAATGACCCGCAGGTCTTAATTTTAGTTTAATTTACAATGTCATGGGTATTGGTCTCCCCGCAGGTCTTAATTTGTGCCTTCAGCGGAAGCAGACTCGCCTGATTTTCCAGAGGGATTAGTAAAGCGGTCATTCAGTTCTTGCACATAGCGGTTGACACTGCCTAGAACCTCATCAATACCTAGCTGGATTTTTTTGCCCCAACTAACCGGTTGACTGACTGTCCAGATAAACAGCGCACGCAAAAAACTGGTGTTTTTACGAAAAGCCCGCATTAAACCCTCGCGGGTGTACTCATCGTCGATCTCAGACGGGAGTTTTTTGAGAATCCTGCTGGCCGCTATTTTGGCACTCGTGATCTGCAAAAAGATAAGCACGAAGACAAGCACCCCCCCCATTATCCCAAGTCCCATGGGCTCTAAGTTTGTCAACTGATGCCAGATTTCAGATCTGAACTCCGCCGTCGCGCCAAATCCCAAGCCAGCGGCAACTGCCGTTAATAAAAGAACGACTAACACACCTTCAGTCCAATAGGTACCATTTTTCCAGCGTTGAATCAAGTCCTGTAGTTGCGGCACCATATTCTCTTCAAGCCCCTTCGCAGTATGTTCAAGCATACTGATAACCCGATAAGCTCGCTCGCTCCTGACTTGCTCCATGCGCTTATGGATATCTGTCAAATCGCTCTGACACTTGCCCTCAATACGTTCTCTAATTTGTTTATTTTCAATGGGTATGTAGGCATCAGGATTGTAAATGCGATAAAAACGCCCCGCCGTTAAACCAGCCTTTGCTAGAGAACGTTGCCAAGCGGCCACCACATCTTCAGGATTATCTTCCCGGGCGGTGATGTCCATTTGGTTGAGAATGTACAAGAACTTGTTGGAATCCGGGCGCTCAATGGTCTCTTTGACCAAATGCTTCAAGGTGTCACGCATGGCACGCGGCTCAGGGTGGCTAGCGTCAAAAAATACCAGCACTAAATCTGACAGATCAATGATATGTTTGGTGATATGCAGGGTCGAATCCCGTTGATCGTCTGCATCGAATCCGGGAGAATCAATTAATATTTTCCCGCGCAGTTGCTCACAAGGACACGTTTTGAGCCGTAAATACGCATCAATACGTTGACTATTACTGGACGTGATTTCAGCAATGTCCTTGCTGATCTGATAAAACGGAAAGCGAGAATCAGCATCTAGGGCAATGCCGGGCAGTGTTTTGACAACTTCATCAGCACTAAAACAAATCACTGTGAATTTGTCATCAACGGCTTGAGTGGCGGTGTGTTGTATTTTTTGCCCAAGGTAGTGATTGATAAAAGTCGATTTACCCGCTGAATAGAGCCCGAGTACGGAAATCATCGGCCACCAAGATAGGCGATCAGCGTAGGACTGATTTTCTGACAAAAAACCTAACTTGTAGGCGATTTTGTCGAGTTCACGAAACCTATCGACTACCTCATGAAGAATATCATTCTCTTCTTTAAGTTGTTCTTTCAACTTGTTGAGTCTTGAATCAATTTTAGTTTCTTTCATGCTACTTCCTTTTTGGGGTATAAATGTAAGGCGATAAATCGCCTATTTGTCAAAAAAATACAGCTCTCGCCAACCGCACATCTTTTTCAATTTGCTGTTTTAACGCCTCTATTGAGGCAAAGCGTTGTTCATCGCGTAGTTTACGCACAAATTCGACTTCTACATAGTGTCCATAAATAGTCCTTTGAAAATCAAATAGATGTACCTCTAATAACAATTGACTACCATTAATCGTCGGACGTGTCCCCAAATTAGCGACTCCCGCCAAGGGTTTTTCTGTTACCCCATGCAGCGTCACGGCAAACACGCCGTTGAGTGGTGAAACTTGGCGATGCAAAAAAATATTGGCGGTAGGAAAGCCTATAGTGCGTCCCATTTGTTGTCCATAGCGAACTCGTCCACACATCGTATAAGGACGATCCAGTAATTCACGGGCAGCGTCCAGATCGCCCTGCATTAAGGCTTGACGGACGCGGGTGCTGCTGACACGCTGGTTGCCCAAGATGAAAGTGTGCTGACTTTCTATTGTAAAACCATACTGTTTTCCGACTTGTTGTAAAGTGGCAAAGTCACCTTGGCGTTTTTGTCCAAAACGAAAATCATCACCGATAACTAAATGCCGTATCCCTAACCCCAAGATTTGCTGAATAAATGCCTCGGCAGATAAAGCGGCAAACGATGCATTAAAGTGCAAACATAATACCCTATCAACGCCATAGCGACGCATTACTATGAGTTTTTCACGCAGCCGAGTCAAGCGGGCGGGCGCCTTGTCGGGCGCGAAAAATTCCATGGGTTGGGGTTCAAAAATAATCACCAACGTAGGCAGTTGTAACTTTTTAGCTTTAGCCGTCAATTGTTGCAAGACGGCTTGATGGCCTAAATGTACGCCATCAAAATTACCTATCGTAGCGACACAACCCTGATGGCGGGGGCGCAGTTGTGATAGATTTCTAATTAATTCCATATTTTAATTTTGTACATGATGCAAGCGAAAACCAAAAATCACTAAACTGGCAAAATACACCACCAGAGCGGCAACTATCCAGCCTGATAAGTGCAATGCACGTTCCAAAGTGCCCATGTTCAACCAAATGTCCAAGGGGCCACTACCCCACCACAATAATAGCACCATGCAGCCACTTGCCATAGCAATGCGTAGTAAAAAACGGCGCCAGCCGGGCTGCGGTTGAAATACGCCTTCTGTGCGTAAGCCTCGATACAATAAGCCTGCATTTAATAGCGCCGCTAAGGATGTTGCTAAGGCTAAGCCTGCATGAGCTAAGGGCCAAATCAGAATGAGATTTAACACCATATTGGCTACCATTGCAATGACTGCAATTTTGACAGGGGTGCGGGTATCTTGACGGGAATAAAATCCCGATGCTAATACTTTAATGAGCACAAATCCAACTAAGCCCACGCTGTACGCTATTAAACTGTGAGATGTCCTAATGACATCATTATCACTAAATTCTCCGTTATGAAATAAGGTGGTCAAAATAGGTGCGGCTAATATTATTAAACCTAGCATGGACGGGATAAGAATTAAAAATAGCCAGCGTAACGCCCAGTCTAAGGTTTTGCTATATTTTTGCATATCACCTTGCGCCACCGATTTTGATAAGTCGGGTAACATCACGGTTGCTAAAGCGAGGCCAAATATCGCCAGCGGAAATTCCATCAAGCGATCTGAATAATACAACCATGAGATACTGCCTGTCACTAAAAAAGAGGCCATTAAGGTATCTATCAACAAATTGATTTGTGACACGGATACGCCAAACAGTGCCGGTAGCATTAAACGATAAATCCGGCTCACCCCTTCATCATGCCGCTTAAAGCTGGGTTTGGGCAATAAGTGCAAGCGATGTAAGAACGGCAATTGAAATGCCAATTGTATGAGTCCGGCGAAAAATACGGCATAAGCCAATGCCATGACTGGCTGCTCAAGGCTAGGCGCAATCCACAGGGCTGCTCCAATCATACAGACATTTAGCAACACTGGCGTTAAAGCGGGCACTGCAAATTGTCCATAAGTATTTAACACTGCCCCTGCAAAAGCTGTTAAGGCGATAAACAATAAATATGGAAAAGTGATTTGCAGCATGGCTATGGTCAAATCATACTTTTCCTTATTTTGGAAAAAGCCGGGCGCAAAAATCAACACTAGCAACGGCGCAATCACGATACCTATCACTGTTACCAGTAGCAACACGCCGCCCAAATGACCGGCGACATGATTCACTAAGTGTTTAACTTCCGCCTTATCACGTTGGGTTTTGTATTCGCTGATGACGGGGATAAAGGCTTGTGAAAATGCGCCTTCACCAAACAGGCGACGCATAAAATTGGGGATTTTAAAGGCGACAAAAAAGGCATCGGCGCTAGTGCTGGCGCCAAAGACATAGGCAATCACCATATCGCGGATAAAACCCAATATGCGAGAAATTAAAGTTAATCCGCCTACGACAGCGGTAGATTTAAGCAGTTTCTTAGTCATTTTTATCTAATGGCATTGGCGTACCTTGCACGTCTTTAATGGATTGGGTGTAAAGGCACTGTCTTGCTTGGTTCATCGGCATAGTGTGGGCGGGCGAGATTGGTAATCCCTTGCTCTTCTGCCAATTCCTGTTCGCGTGCGGTAATCAAGGCGAGACACATACGAATATCTTCAACCGTTTGAGCAGACAAAGGATAATCCCCTCGCTTTTCTGGGGTTATCTCCTTAATAATGCTGGTCAAAACCTTACGCATGGTGACCATAATCTGTTGTTCTTTGGTGAGTTCATCAAAACCCATAAAATTTTCCTTGTTGTTTATTGAGTGGAGTGGATGAAAAATTATAACCTATATCGACTTTCTCCACACCGCCAGCAGGCAGTAAATTGCCCTTCAAGTTTTTCGCCACACTGAGTACATGTCCAAGATGGCTGTGTCACTTCGCCAGCAAAATAATTTTTTTCTAATATTTGCAAAGCTTTCTCATATTTTTTATCGTCCTTGATCCAAATTTCGGGCCAACATTCATGAGGGGGGAGTTCTCCAGCCGCGCCCGCCAGAAAGTCATTTTTGATGATACAATCAATATTGTAACTTTCCAGAATATTTTTTAAATGAAAAACTATGAGCCTATCGGGTGAGGTATAAATTTTTGTCATCTGTTAATTTTTATGTTAATTTACAACGACCTGCTGGGTATTGGTCACCCGCAGGTCTGAATTTACAAACTTATATTTCTGAACATTCAACCACTTTAAATTCAACACGACGATCAATGGCATCTTGGGCATCGTCAGTTCCTGAACCAACGATATTTTCCTTGAAACCTTTGCCAATCGCTTTTGAGTTTTGCATTACCTTAAAAAAATTATTCTGCAAAAGTTGCTGAATTCTTTTTGCACGTTGTAAAGACAATTTATCATTGTACTTTACTTCCCCAGTGTGACTGCTATGACCAATGATCTGGAGACAACGATTACTGTAATTGAAGTAGTTGCCTATTTGGCGCAACCAAATATCATACTGATTTAGTATGTCTTTATCTAACTCAGTGGAATCGACTAAAAAAAGAAATTTTACACTTAAATTTCCTTTTTCAACACCAAGATATACTAACTTGCCAAACGCCTTTTCAGCATCATTCCAACGTTCTAAGTTGATATAAGTCATATACAATCTTGCATAAGTCTTCATCATCCTGTTTCCCACTTGGTGTTTACGGGCTTGGGTGAATAAAGACAACGCACGCTTGTAATCTTGCTTTGAATATGCCGTTTCCGCTTCACTCATCAAGGCATTGAATTCGTCATCTTGTGGTTTTACCTGTTTACCCACAGGTGCCTTTGTCATTTTAACAAACCTTTCTGTTCGCTGATCTTGGAGAATTATCGGACTTTCCACTATAGGCGTATAGTCCAACTTTCTATCTGAAATCCAAACTGTCGAGCGAGCGACAATTTTGTCTGTTTTTCGATCCCGTACCAAAGAAACAATACGGTAGTATTTCTTTCCTCGTTTGTAGGCATCGTAATGAATAGTGCCGTACATAGAATAATCAGCCTCTTTTAGACTTTTTTGTGTTATGCGAGAAATGACAAATTTCCCACCGAAGGTTTTCTTCGTTTCGGCAAAAATCGCTGTTTCAATATCTCGACTGACTTGGACAACTTCACCGGTGTTTATATCAATAAATGGATCTAATACGATCTTTTTTTTACCCTGGCGCAAATTAGCCAAAAAGTCTTGGCCATTAATAACTTGCGTTAACAAGTCCTTAGTCAATATAGGGATAGCATCGTGAAATTTCACCGGAATTTCAGATGGCTTGACAATTGGCTGTGTGCATGATGTGAGTGTGATGATACATAATATCGAATGTATCATCCATCGTTTTATGTGATACATTATTCCTCCTGTCGTTTTGGCAACCTCAGTCGCCCAAGATAAATCAAAATCCAAAACCCAGTACAGGGATTTACGGAATAAGGGGATTGGCTCAAAATGCTCAACCCCCCATTTTTATTCTCGCTCAATGCAGCGAACGATGTTGTAGTCCTAAAACGTTGCGGACGGGGTTGCATTAAAAACCCAATGCCAGTATGATAAACCCCTAAAATTCAGACCAAAACCGGTCGTTGTAAATTCAATGAAAAATTAACCTGACAGGTTTTTGACACCTGTCAGGTTTGTCTTAACTTAATGGCATTGCATTAAAAACCCCGTCCGGCACAACACAGAATTTTTAGCTTATCAGTGACTCGACTGGACACAGCGTTCTTTATTAAAACGCTTCTGCTCGCCAGTTAGCGGTTCAATACCCAATGACAATTGGGTGCGAATTTTATCGCAAGCTCGTTTTCTGGCCTCCTCTTGTTCACGTTGTTGTTTTGCTAAACGTGCCGCCTCCTCCGCTCGTTTTCTGGCTTCCTCTTGTTCACGTTGTTGTTTTGCTAAACGTGCCGCCTTCTCCGCTCGTTTTCGGGCTTCCTCTTGTTCACGTTGTTGTTTTGCTAAACGTGCCGCCTTCTCCGCTCGTTTTCGGGCCTCCTCTTGTTCAGCGGCTAAACGCGCCGCCTCCTCCGCTCGTTTTCTGACATCTTCTTGTTGTATCGCCGCTTCATGAGCACTCGGCGTTGGTTTTATTTCCGGCGATTTGGATTGTTGCGATTTTAACAAGGCGGCAAAACCAGCAGCCACAAGCAGCAGCATAACAAAAACCAAGGCAAATTTCTTTTTTTCCGTTTTAAATTCTGGAAAAAGCTCGGCTAAAAATTTCTCAGCCGTCAGCGTTCTATCATCTCGATAAAAAGCTAAACCACGCTTGAGTGCCTTATTTTGTTGACGGTTTAAGCCGGGAAGAGGTTTGGGAGATAGCTTGTCATATTTAGCCCTGGTAGCTTTTTTTCCCTTAAAAGGGTGTTTTCCTGATAGTAACTCATAAGTCACGCAAGCTAACGCATAAACGTCATCACGCTGATCGGGGTTTAAATCTGATAGCATTTCATAACTGGCATAAGCACCTGTTAATGCCTTCAAGATGCCAGGATCAAATAAGGTTTTATCCCGTTCCGACTGATCTAGTGGTCGCGCAACCCCAAAATCAATGACTTTGGCAATCTTTGCCTCGGGATCATAGAATACATTGGCGGGTTTGAAATCCAAATGCGCGATACCTTTTTGATGGGCGTGTGCCAGTGCCTGAGCCATATCCTTGATGATCGGCTTAGCCTTGCTGAGGGAGAGGCCATTCGGGTGATTTTTAATGATTTGGTTTAATGGAACCCCCTTTAAGAACTCCATCACCATAAAAAAGGTATTACCGATGTGACCTAAACGATACGCTTTGACAATCTTAGGATGATTGAACCTTTGATAGCGGTGAAATTCACGCACCAGTGCTTTTAGCTTATCAGGCTCTTGTTTTAAATCTTGATTTAAAAACTTGATGGCTACATAGCTATCGTCTGCCTTCCCTGTTTCATGAATTAAGTCGGTAGCTTTCCAAACCACGCCCATGCAACCTTTGCCAACCTCTTTTTCCAAGCGATAAAGCTTTTGAATGATCTGCCCCGGTTTGAGGGATGTCACTGGCAGAGTTTTGTTATCATCGAATTTGAAAGTTTCCATAAGGGTATATAAAGTTTGTTTTTTCGGGTATTTTGGAGTCCAAGATTTATCTTGGGCGACTGCACTCCCAAGATAAATCTTGGACTCCAAAATACCGTCAAATTTGTGACTGTCTAATAATCTCCGCCTCGCATCGGCCACACGTAGTGGCTGTCAGTCTCGCTGGAGATGACCACGTTGCCGCCGCCGAAGTTCACGCTCCATACAGAGCCAGGGCGGCTTGTGATCGGGGAAGACGACCAGTAGCGTTTCATCCGCACACGCGAGAACGCATCACCTTCTTTCCAATGAGCTGTTCCAGCAGCGTTGGAGAGCGCTGGTCTCTTATATCTTTTGTCCAGCATTACCTCCAATTCGTCTATAGTCGGTAAGTGCCACATACCTGGCTTCGAGCCATCCTGAAGTCCACATTGTCCATGCGCTATATTGGCAACACTTTGCATGGCCTTTTTCCAATTTTGTTGGCCAAAACAATCCATATTTTTTAACCATATCAATCCTGTCTGATTGTCTATGACAGTGCCATCAGACACCTCATTGCCTAATTGGAGCCCTTTGACGACACCATCTCTATATCTAGGATTTAAGACGGGTGGTGCCTGACTGGGCGGTTGTGCCGGGCGTGGGGGGGATTCATTACAAGCCGATAAAACGCCAAGGCTTAATAATATTAATAGTAGAACTTTGCTCATGTCGCTTTTTCCTTATACCTGCGTTTATGTGCCCGCAGGTTTTAGGCATTGAGAGAAACAGCAACTTGGTTTAGTTTAAGTATAGTATAGTTAGTTTTTCTAAGCCGTCTAAGCTGTCAAGTCCAAGCAGAAAACTTTTTGGTTGATACCGTATTTTTATTCCATTATACTGTTCATTGCGGACTTTTTGGAGTCCAAGATTTATCTTGGGCACCACGGAAAAAGGAGTGTTGTACTTGAGCACTGAGAATAATACCGTTTTGACGAATGCGACATTACAAGCTGCAATCACTATGCCCTTTTTGACTGAAATTAAGTTGAGGGGCATCAGTAAATGTGTCTTCTCAGGGTTTAGCTCGAATCGTTTAAAACTGGTTATGTCAGGTAGTAGTCAGTTAACTGGGGAGAGTGGTACAGTCAATAATTTGAGGGTTAAATTGTCAGGTAGCAGTGATTTGAACTTAAAAGAAATCATTTCTTCTAATGCCAATGTGAGATTGAAGGGTGCAAGCCATGCAATAATAAGCATGAATGGTGCCTTAACTGGAAGATTATCAGGTGCTTCAACACTTGATTGTTATGGAACGCCAACTAACAATACTATTACTACGAGCGGCGCGTCAAAATTTAATGGATGTAAGTAGAATCTTGTGGTTTGTTTTAAAACGTCGTCGATTTTGGCAAGAGAAAAGCGGAGGATGTGATTCTAGATCCGCTCGTAATAGGCGATAAATCGCCTACTACGGGCATGTAAACTCAGGTGCTTGCTGTGAGGAGCAAGGCGTATGCTTTTCAGCAAAAATCGCAGTGAAGTTGATTTAGGATGATATGATCTGCCATGAATTCAAGCTCCTCTTCCGTGTAGATTTTGGCATCCGGTTCGTCATAGAATCCCATTTGTTCAAACGATTCCTGTGTGAAGTACTTACGTACTTGGTTTTGGTTCTCAAATTTTAAGCCGTTTCTGTATTCCATTTTGTCCAGATTTTCTACCAATGCGCGTTTGTCGATGTTGCTGCTAGATAAGTTTGCGTACTTCCCAATTGTCCCCTCGTTGATACCAGTAAAAACTTTACGGATTGTTGAGGCAAGTTTTGTGACATTATTTTTCACCCAAACTTGACTCATTTCTAGTTCTTCGTCCGTTTCTTCATCAGCGCATGAATAATACTCCACTTCTGTAGTCAAATCGACGGCGATGGGGATATTTACGATTCCGTTGCGAACGAAAATGCCGTCTGCCCATTTTGGTAAACCTGCCGTGGTAATGATTTCATAATCATCTGCTTTCTTTTTGACGGAAAGAATGGTGATTCCATCGTTGTAGTCAGGGAGATGAACTAAATTGACATTTTCTAATGCCTTGCTAATAGCATTAACTAAATTTGTACTCATAAAATTTCTCCAAATCAGTCATTGAGCCTACGCCCGCTTGAGAAGTAACACGACACGAAACCCAAGATTTTGACAACGGATATCGGTAGAATGTTTAAGACGATTCGCGCAACGGCATTCCTCCGGGGTCAATGCCATTAAGTTAAGACAAACCTGACAGGTGTCAAAAACCTGTAATGTTAATTTTCCCTTTAATTTACAACGACCTGCCATGTTTTGGATACCTGTCAGCCTGATTATGGAGCTTAACTTAATGGCATTGCCTCCGGGGTACGGTACAAGAATCCGCAACCCATTCCCAAAGATTGCCGTGCATCTCGTACAGTCCAAAGCCATTGGGTGGAAAAATACCCACCTCAGTCGTCTCTTTCCGATAAACAGCTTTTGACTCAGCACCATAGACCAAATTGCCCCTGTGGTTAGCCAATTGGCTTGTTATTGTGTCGCCAAAGTCAAATGGAGTCGTTGTTCCGGCACGACAAGCATATTCCCATTGGGCTTCACTCGGCAACTGATAGACTTTGCCGGTTCTCTGGGATAATCGCTCCGAAAACCTGACTGCATCTGACCATGAAACCCGTTCAACTGGGCGATTTTTGCCTTGAAATTTGGACGGATTCTCACCCATCACGGCTTGATATTGGCTCTGAGTGATGGGATATTTGCTCATATAGAAGGGCGCTATCGTGACGAGGTGTTGGGGTCCTTCATCATCATCTCTCCCTTTTTCATTCTCAGGTGAACCCATCATAAAACGGCCACCCGGAATATAAACCATTTCTAAGCTAACTCCATTGTCTAAATCTGTCGTTTGGTAATAGGCTTGTTTGCGCTCATTGTGGATCACTTCTCCCCGTGCGTTGACTGTGACAAGCTCGAACTGAAACAGTTTATCTGGGTGGGTATCAATTTTCATCATATTCATTGTCATCATTCTCGATTGAGTTTAGGCACTTTGTAAGCTTTGTTACATTTTATAATTTTGTTACAAAGCTAAATGTCTTATTTCCAACAATTCATCCCGGACTCAACAAACCTTATGAGATAACATTTATTAAAAATCAATAAGTTATAATTTTTTATTTGATGTTTGATAAAAACGGCATTCTTTTTGCTTAGTATCAAATAACCATTATGGTTTTCATCCTTATATGATGGACATCTTATGAAAAATAAACTCGTTTATTGCAAATTAGGCTTTGCACTTTTATTAACGACAAATGCTCACGCTGGTGGCACTATCAAGATTGATGATACTAAATGGATAAGTGTTGGCGTGGGGCTTAGAACCACTTTTACAAGGGTTGAAAATGCAGAAAATAACGGTGATTCTAAAGACTTTGATTTAGAAGATATTCGTGTTTACATCAATGGCCAGATTCATAAGCATATCCAGTTTGAAGTTAACACTTTCAAGAATGGAAGCAGCGCTGATCTATTAGACGGTGTGGTGAAATTTGATTACAAGGGTATTAACTTATGGATGGGGCGTTTTCTACCACCTAGTGATCGCGCTAACATGAGTGGCCCCTTCTATGGGGGTAACTGGTACATGCCGGTTGTTTCTTTTGGCGTTGCGGGTGAAGTTTCACCTGTCGCGGCTGGGCGTGATGATGGGGTTGCGATTTGGGGTATGGCTGCTGGCGAGCGCTTGAAGTGGAAAATAGGTGCTTTTGAAGGCGGAGTCAATGGTGATGCCGATAATCTCATGTATGCAGGTAGTTTGCGTTATAACTTTTGGGATACCGAAGCGGGCTACTATAACGCAAGCACTTATTATGGGGAAAAAGATATCCTCTCAATAGGTGGCAGTTTTGCAATACAAACTGAAGCGGTTTCTGCTACACAAGATTATACAGCTTGGCATCTTGATGGATTATTGGAGAAAAACTTTAATGGGCTGGTGGCAACCTTAGAAACTGGCTTTTACAGCAATGATCGCGATGGTGGAGGTACAGAGGCGGTTTTTTCTGAAGGTGAAGGCTACTTTGTTTTAGGTGCCTATCAGCTCGGCGACTGGAAAACGAGTGTACGTTTTCAAGCGTGGGAGCCAGATATCAATGGTGCTCCTGATACTGAGCGATTCGATGTTGGATTGGGTTACATTATTGATGGACACAATGCACGCATTAGTCTTAATTGGACTGACAATTTCAACAATGCTGTAGAAACAGCTAGTGAACAAGATGCCATTACTCTCGGTGTGCAAATTCAATTATAAACCGGCTCTAATAACTACTTAATGAGGAAAACTGTTGAATGAAAAACCAAGTACGCATGTTTATTGTTGCTCTTTTTTTGATGTCAACGGCGGTACACGCCGCAGATAAGGTGATCAAAGTGGGTATCTTGCACTCATTGTCTGGCACAATGGCTATTAGCGAGACTACTTTAAAAGATGCCGTTTTAATGTTGATTGAGGATTTGAATAAGCAGGGTGGATTATTGGGTAAAAAAGTCCAGCCCGTCGTCGTAGATACCGCCTCTAACTGGCCTTTGTTTGCAGAAAAGGCTAGAGAATTGTTGGCAAAGAACAAAGTTGATGTGGTTTTTGGCTGCTGGACTTCTGTCTCGCGCAAATCGGTACTGCCCGTGTTTGAAGAATTGAATGGCTTATTATTTTACCCGGTGCAATACGAAGGCGAAGAATCCTCTCGCAATGTTTTTTATACTGGTGCTGCTCCCAATCAACAAGCTATTCCCGCTGTTGAATACTTGATGAGCGAAGATGGGGGAGGTGCTGAACGCTTTGTGCTGTTAGGCACGGACTACGTTTATCCACGGACGACTAATAAAATTCTCCGTGCTTTCTTACACGCTAAAGGCATTTCTGATAAGGACATTATGGAAAAATATACGCCTTTTGGTCATTCAGATTGGCAAACCATTGTTGCTGAGGTCAGAAATTTTGCGTCACAGGGTAAAGCTACCGCGGTGATTTCTACCATTAATGGCGATGCTAATGTCCCATTTTATAAAGAGCTTGGCAATCAAGGCGTGCAAGCGGAGGAGATTCCCGTGATTGCCTTTTCGGTGGGCGAAGAAGAATTGGCGGGTATAGATACCGCGCCTTTGGTTGGACATTTAGCGGCTTGGAACTATTTCATGTCGGTGGATACGGATGCCAACGAAGGGTTTATTGAACAATGGCACACTTACATCGGGAATAAAGAGCGGGTGGTTAATGATCCAATGGAGGCGCATTATATTGGTTTTAAAATGTGGGTACAAGCGGTGCGTCAAGCGGGCACAACTAACGTAGATGCGGTGCGTCAAGCTATGTATGGACAACAAGTTAAGTCGTTATCTGGTTATGATGTCGTCATGAATACGAACCATCATTTATCTAAGCCTGTGATGATTGGTGAGATTCAAGATGATGGACAATTTGAAATTGTTTGGAATACAGAAGGTGTCATCAAAGGCGATGCTTGGAGCGATTATATTCCTGAAAGTGCTAAGTTGACGGCAGATTGGACTTATCCTTGGGTGTGTGGTAACTGCGAAAAGCCCAAGTATGCTGCTGCTGATTAATCCGACTGGTTCGTAGTAGGCGATTTATCGCCTACTCAATTGATAATAACAAAATTATGCGACATTTCCTCATTTTACTACTCAGCTTAGGACTATTTGCTGAAGCCGCATCTTCTCCTTCATTGGAAGAACAAATCGCCGCACTGAATCAAAAAAGCTTCAATGCCAAAATCACCGCTGTCCAAAATCTAGCAATTACTGGTGATAATCGCGTCGTGCCTATCCTAGAAGCCCTTCTCAATGGAAAACTTTTTATTCGTAAATCTGATCAAAAAATCGTCATTGCGGCAAAACAGGGTAAGGTTTATATCCTTTATGAACCGCTCACCTTGGCTGAAATCGAACCAGTCAAAAAACGCAAACTCAAAAAAATCCGCATTAATAATCAGGTACGAAAAGCGATTCGAGCTGCCTTAGGGGGTTTAAAACTCTTTGATCCGGAGCCTGAGCAACGTTTACAAGCGGCAGAGGCGGTGTTTAAATCCCGTAAAGTTGATTTATTGCCGACTTTAGAGAAAGCCTTAGAGGGAGAAACGGAGCGGGCGGTGCAGGATAAAATGACGATGGCACTCGCTGCCACCCGTTTATCATCCGCAGCCGAGCCAGAAACGCGCATAAGTGCTGCTCAAACATTGGCAAATTATACTGAACCTGATGTCCGAGCGTTTTTGGGTAGTTTATTAATTGAACAGCAAGATGGTAGTTTTCCCGAATCAGATGCCCAAGTCCGTGCGGCGGTAGCTGAAAGCATTAAAAAAATTGAAAAAGATCTCGCTTTCTGGGCGTTTATTGGTAACTTATTCCAAGGCATCAGCTTAGGTTCTGTCTTATTATTAGCTTCTATTGGATTGGCTATTACTTTTGGCGTGATGGGGGTTATTAATATGGCGCATGGTGAAATGGTTATGCTGGGTGCTTACACTACCTTTATTGTGCAAGATATTTTCCGCACTCTGATGCCAGAAGCGTTTGACTATTCGCTATTAGTCGCCGTGCCTGCCGCTTTTTTGGTAGCCGGTTTATTTGGCATACTCATTGAGCGTGGGATTATCCGCTTTTTATATACCCGTCCCTTGGAAACCTTGCTCGCCACTTGGGGCATCAGTTTAATATTACAACAATTAGTCCGCAGCATTTTTGGTCCTACTAATCAAGAAGTTGGCAATCCTAGTTGGATGTCGGGCGCGATTGAACTCTCTGGCGGTGTTTTGCTTACCTATAATCGTATCTGGATTATTGTTTTTAGCCTAGTTGTGTTTGTCTGCTTATTAGTGATACTCCGCAAAAGTCGGTTTGGCTTACAAATGCGAGCCGTCACTCAAAATCGTCGCATGGCAAGCTCGATGGGTATTCGTACTGGCACGATTGACGCTTTCACTTTTGGACTCGGCTCCGCCATTGCTGGCATTGCTGGTGTCGCCTTGAGCCAAATTGATAATGTCAGCCCCAATCTTGGACAAAGCTATATTATTGATGCATTTATGGTTGTAGTTTTTGGGGGCGTTGGTAATTTGTGGGGTACTTTAGTTGGTGCTATGAGTTTAGGCATCACTAATAAATTTTTAGAGCCTTATGCGGGTGCGGTTTTAGCTAAAATCCTGATATTGGTTGCCATTATTCTCTTTATTCAAAAACGTCCGCGTGGATTGTTTGCCCTGAAAGGACGTGCCGTAGAAACCTAACATTGTTATTGGAGTCGACAACGCTGCTCGCTTTGGACTCCAATCGCCAGGAAATTTAATTAATAAAATAAATATGACAAAAAGTGATACAATTTTCAAACTAGATATTGGTGGAAATTTGTTCTTAGTAGTACTGCTTGCCAGCATAGTTACAATACCCATTTTAAATCTCGTCGTTCCACCCGATTCGGCTTGGCACATGCCCACTTATCTAGTCAGTTTACTGGGCAAATACCTTTGCTTTGCCTTGCTTGCCCTCAGTATCGACTTAATTTGGGGTTACTGTGGTATCCTCAGTTTGGGACATGGGGCTTTTTTTGCCTTGGGCGGTTATGCGATGGGTATGTATCTTATGCGCCAAATTGGTACTGAAAGCGTATATGGTCATCCAATTTTGCCGGATTTTATGGTTTTTTTGAATTGGACAGAATTACCGTGGTATTGGTACGGTTTTGATTATTTTGTTTTTGCAGTATTCATGGTGATGTTAGTCCCTGGCGTTTTTGCCTTCATTTTTGGCTGGCTTACCTTCCGCTCCAGAGTCTCCGGGGTTTATTTATCTATCATTACTCAAGCGATGACTTTTGCCTTTATGTTGGCTTTCTTCCGCAACGATATGGGCTTTGGGGGTAATAATGGGCTGACTGATTTTAAAACCATTTTGGGCTTTAGTTTGCAGGAGGATAGTACCCGTGTTACCCTCTTCGTTGTTTCCGCGCTCGCATTGGGCTTGGGGTATTTGTTATGCCGCTTCATTGTCCGTTCTAAATTAGGGCGTGTGTTAGTTGCCATCCGTGATGCAGAAAGCCGTGTACGTTTTTTAGGCTACCGGGTTGAGAATTACCAATTGTTTGTTTTTGTGATATCGGCTGTTTTAGCGGGCATTGCTGGTGCGCTTTATGTGCCACAAGTCGGTATTATTAATCCTGGTGAATTTTCTCCTGCTAATTCTATAGAAATGGTTATTTGGGTTGCCATCGGTGGGCGTGGCAGCTTATATGGTGCCGTCTTAGGGGCGGTGCTAGTCAATTACGGCAAAACCTATTTTACCGGTGCGCTGCCGGAACTTTGGCTTTATGTTTTGGGTGGGCTTTTTATTGCGGTGACATTACTTTTGCCTAAAGGCATTGTCGGTTGGCTGCGTCAGATGACTAAGGGCTTATTCAGGAGGGCTGCTGGATAATGGAAGAACACATCGCTATGGGTGAACAGGGGATGAGGCCGCGCTTTCTTGCGGATTCGCGAGCTCTTAAAAAGGGAGATAGGTTACTCTACTTAGATAATGTCACTGTCAGCTTTGATGGGTTTAAAGCGCTTAATGAACTCAGTCTTTTTGTCACGGTTGGGGAACTACGACCCATTATTGGGCCTAACGGTGCCGGCAAAACTACGATGATGGATGTGATTACGGGTAAAACGCGCCCCAACACTGGACAAGTCATCTTTGGTAGCAATACGGATTTGACGAAATTGGATGAAGCACAAGTGGCTAATTTAGGGATTGGCCGAAAATTTCAAAAGCCCACCGTTTTTGAATATCATACGGTTTATGATAATTTGGAATTGGCACTGAAGGGAAAACGTAGCCCCTTTGCGGCTTTATTTAGCTGCCTCAGTTCTGAACAACGGCAACGCATTGATGAAGTCTTAAATACAATTTCTCTAACAGAACAGCAACATCGCCTAGCTAGTGAGTTGTCACATGGTCAAAAACAATGGCTAGAAATTGGTATGCTACTGATGCAGGAGCCTCAACTTTTACTGGTTGATGAGCCGGTAGCAGGTATGACGGACGCGGAAACGGAACAAACGGCTCATTTGTTGCGCGACATTGCTCAAGATCATACTGTCGTTGTGGTTGAGCATGATATGGAATTTGTCCGTTCCTTGGGTGGACATGTTACGGTTTTACATGAAGGCTCGGTGCTGGCAGAAGGGACTTTGGAAACGCTCCAAAATAATGAAAAAGTGATTGAAGTTTATCTTGGGCGCTGAATTGGTACGCTTTGTATTATTGAGTTAATGGCATTACAACAGATTAGGGGAATAAATAGATTTGATAAGGCGTTCAAAATTTAGTTTATTCCCCTAATCCGTTGTACTAAATAAAAGAGGAATACAAATGCAAGCAGTTGAATTTAAAACACAACCCCAGAATGGCATGATAAAACTACCTTCTCAATTTCAACAATGGGATAAACCAATGCGTGTCATTTTGCTTGTTGAAGAAATAGACTCTGCTATTCAAATACCAAAAGAACCAACTGGTTTATCACTAAAACAATCGCAAACAGCGAATGATGCCAAAACGTTTGACGAACCTGAAGAATTGGGAAAATTGGCAAACTTGAAGGAGCGCTCCTACATCGTAGGTGATCCCGAAGATATTGTTCATATAGATTGGTTTAATGAGTGGAACCCACAATGTATTTAGATACACATACTGTTGCATGGTTATACGAGGGTAAACTTAAAAAGTTCCCGAAAAACTTACGTCTTATGATGGCAAAGAGTGAATTATTGATTTCACCAATGGTGGAGTTAGAGTTGACTTATTTGTACGAAATAAAACGTGTACAAGAACCAAGTTATAAAGTCATTGACACCCTCAATAAAACCATTGGCTTAAAAATCTGTGATTTGCCCTATTCCCAAGTGATAGCTGAAGCTATTCAACAAACTTGGACACGCGATCCTTTTGACCGCATTATTGTTGGTCAAGCTGCTGTCACGCAATCCATTTTAGTCACCAAAGATGAAAATATTCTTAATAATTATGCTCATGCCATTTGGAAGGAAAAGACTTAATGAGCGTAGGATGGATAGACAGTAGGTTTTATCCTTGTTCCCAAACGGAGTTTGGGAACGATAAAAAACAGGCACTCAACAATCCGTTTATTCCCCAAATTAAAAAAGGATAAGTCAAAACCCATCCTCTGCCGGCACAATATGGAATGTAATCCTTGTAGTTGCACAAAGGCGGGGCTAAAATTTTTCATGTTACAAGTCAAAGGTAAGCTAAAAACAATGGACTACAGAGAAATCAATAAAACTCGTGAACAATTCAATTCGGGACAATGGCCCCAATTTTTAGAAATGGTTGAAATTGAGGGTTTACGAGGCTTTACTGGACAAGCAATCAACTTTAAATTTCCTATAGTGGCAATAGTCGGAGAAAATGGAACGGGTAAAAGTACCATTTTAAAAGTAGCAGCCTGTGCTTATGAAAATAAATCATCCGAAGGGACTTATTATCCATCTACATTTTTTATACAAACGCATTGGGACAAAATACAGAATGTCAGTCTTTCATTTAGAATTAAACAAGGTAATGAAACGAAGAGCTTTAAAATAAACAAGCCAAGTCAACGTTGGAGCTTGCCTACGAAAAGGTATAAACGGCATGTTTTGATCCAAGATATTTCTAGAACACTGCCTCTGGAGGCGACAGCAGGTTATGCTAAAATTGCACGTTCTACAGCGGGTGAAATATCCACTGATAATATCAGTGATGATTTTACAAAACGTCTTTCTCATATACTGAGTAGAAATTATTCAAATGCCAGATTTGTTAAACCTGACATAGATCAAAAAAAGGAAGTCGGACTTTTAACTAGAGAATTTGGAGAAATTTCACAATTTCATCAAGGTGCTGGCGAAGATGCAACCCTTGATTTGTTTCGAGTTTTGCAAGGGATACCCGAATACTCTCTTTTAATCATTGATGAAGTTGAAGCCTCTTTACATCCAAAAGCACAGCGTCTCTTAGTGAGATTCCTATTATGGTTATGTCGTCAAAAAAAAATCCAAGTGATTTTATCGACTCATAGTCCTTATATTCTTGAAGAATTGCCTAAAGAAGCCAGAATTTTATTGTTGTCAGGAAAATCAGAGTTAAACATTTTATATGGTATATCAGCCGAATTTGCAATGAGTCGATTGGATGACAAAGTTCATCCAGAACTTAACCTTTTTGTTGAAGATAAAGAGGCTGAAGTATGGCTGAGAGAAATTATTGCATCCAAAGAAGATGGTGCTGAAATACTTCAACGTATTAAAATTATTGCTGTAGGACCTTCAAATGTTGTTAAAATGTTAGGAGAACTTGCCAATAAAGATAAACTGCCTCAAAAGTCTTTTGGCATTATAGACGGAGACAAAGAAGGTGGCGATGGATGTATTTCTTTACCCGGAAAAGAAGCACCAGAAATTGTGGTTTATAACGATTTAAAAGAGGCTAATTGGCCTAATATATCTGAGCGTTTTGGCATTGGTGCCGGGCGTTTATTTAATTATTTAGAAGAAGCGATGCTTGAACCCGATCATCATAAATGGAATGAAAGAGTCGGAGATCAAATCTTACGAAGTGCAACCAGTGTATGGGAAATTATGGCTAATCAATGGTGCAAAGCCTGTTTAAAAGAACAGGATAGAAGTTTCATTTTGAATAGCCTCAATGATTTATTGAGTAAAAATGGTTATTGATAATAAGTCAAAACCCATCCTCTGCCGGCACGATATGGCATTTATCCCTTCTTAAATGTAATCCGAAGTTTTATTGCCTGCACAAAGGGGGACTAATATTTTTCATGTTACAAGTCAAAGGTATAGATTTATTTTACGGCGCAAGCCAAATCCTGCGAAACGTGGCACTCACCGCGCCGCAAGGAGCCGTTACCTGCGTTTTAGGGCGCAACGGCGTGGGCAAAACCAGTCTGATGCGAGCCATTGTCGGTCATCAGCCTATTGGTAGCGGTAGCATATTTTGGGAAAACCAAGACATCTCTCGCCTATCTCCTCAAGCACGGGCACGGCTAGGCATTGCTTACGTGCCACAAGGTAGAGAAATTTTCCCGCTACTGACAGTAGAAGAAAATCTCTGCACTGGTTTTGCTCCCTTACCTCGCAGCTTGCACCACCTTTCCGATGATATTTTTGAACTTTTCCCGGTATTAAAAGACATGTTAGGGCGACGCGGTGGCGATCTCTCCGGCGGACAACAACAACAACTTGCTATTGCGCGTGCTTTAGTCACTCGTCCTCGTTTACTGGTACTAGATGAACCTACTGAAGGCATTCAACCATCCATCATTAAAGACATTGAACGAGTCATCAAATGGCTTGGTGAGCGCGGAGATATGGCTATATTGCTGGTAGAACAATATTTTGAATTTGCTAAGAGTCTTGCTCATGAATATATCATTATGGAACGGGGCGAAGTGGTACTTGAAGGAAAAGCTGATGAAATGGTTGAAGCTGAGGTACACCGATATTTAGCTCTTTAGACTATGACACAAGTACACGGCACAGCCGAACTAGCCTGTTCCGCCAAAAGTGGACAAACCCGCCTGACTCAACTCTATCAACATGAACCTCTCCGAGTCTTATTTCCTGATGTCGCCAAAGATGAGCCGCTCACGGCGACCATTTTGACAACTTCTGGTGGTTTGGTAGGCGGGGATCATTTAGATATAGATGTGAGCGTCGAGGCAGGGGCATCAGTGCTAGTCACGACACAAGCGGCGGAAAAGGTTTACCGTTCAGCCGGTAGAGATTGTTGTTTAGATATCCGATTGGATGTGGACAATGATTGTTGGTTAGAGTGGCTACCGCAAGAGACGATTTTATTTGACGGTGCCAGAATGCGCCGCTTGACTCGAATCTTTCTCAAGCCTTATGCTAGGCTGTTAGCGGGTGAGATTTTAGTTTTTGGGCGTACTGCTCGCGGTGAAAAACTGACGCATGGTTTAATCAGGGATGTTTGGGAAGTGCGACGCGCTGAGCGTCTGTTGTGGGCGGATGCGTTGCACTTTGACGGCGATTTGCAAAAAATTTTGACCGCGCCTGCCGGTTTCAATGGCTGCATCGCTTATGCTACGCTAATTTATGCTGCTGATAATGCTCAAGAGCAATTAGAATTTGCCCGTAGTCTCTTAACAGCCCAACCAAATAATCTTTACAGCGCGGCTACTTATGTCGGTGGATTGTTAGTGGTGCGATGGTTAGCGCATGATGCTTTGCAATTGCGTAAAGCTTATGGGGCATTTTGGAGCGCGTTTCGCCAGCAGGTTGCCGGATTACCAGCCACTTTGCCGCGTTTATGGTATGTGTAGGTCAATGCCATTAAGTTAAGACAAACCTGACAGGTGTCAAAAACCTGTCAGGTTAATTTTTCATTGAATTTACAACGACCTGCCAGGTTTTGGATAC
>JBDLJY010000037.1:0-28954 GCA_039714115.1 Pseudomonadota bacterium
CAATTTCATGGTTTTTATGCCCTTTAATATGGACAATAAAACCGACACCACAGGCATCGTGTTCATTAATTGGATCGTAGAGTCCTTGTTTGGGTGGCATTATATTTTCTCCGTTGTCACAATGTTTTAATTATCAGTCATTGAAGTATGATAAACCGAAAAAATCGGATTTCTCAAATGCCCTTGATTACATAGCAAAGAAATCCGATTTTTTAAAAAAATCGGATTTCTCAAATGCCCAAAGAAATTAAAACCCGTCTGATTTAATTGACAGGTTTTGTTCCGTTTTAACCTATAATTTTACGTGCTGAAATGTATGATATGGACTTTTTTGGTTTATTACAAGTGTCACTTGCTCGTCCAAAATAAATTTTGGACTCCATTTACAGCAGATAAGAAACCCGTTCGTAGTAGGTGATTTATCGCCTACTACGAACGGGCATAAACTAAATATTCACTCCGCAATATATGTACTAAAGTAGAGGATTTGGACTCCTACACGAAATAGCATTGATTGATCATTTGCGCCCAAGTTTAGCAGCCTGAAAACCAGTCTGCCCATCTTTCTTGGCTTCTTGGGCCGCTGGTTTACTATCTTTGACGTATAAGTACCAATAAATGCCCCCGACAAGTACGGCACCACTCACAATATTCCCCAAGGTAACGGGAATAAGATTATGAACCAAAAATGTGTAAATACTCAAGGAATTGAGATCCCAAGTCGGATGATTGGACATGACAACACTGGCGATAGTGGGATCCAACGCCGCGACAAGTCCCGTCGGAATAATAAACATATTAGCGACACAATGCTCAAAACCGCTGGCAATAAATGCCATGACTGGAAACCATGCGCCGGCAATCTTTCCCATCGTGTCTTGCCCGGCTGCGACAATAACCACTGCCAGACAAACCAGCCAATTACATCCCATACCTCTAACAAATGCCTCTGAAAAGGTGAGATGGGTTTTTTTATAGGCGATGGCGACTGCGTGGGCACCTATTTGGCTGCCATGCCCGGACCAAATATCACTGGTAAACATCATCCAAACGAGGAATAAGCTGCCGATAAAGTTACCGATATAGACAACAGTCCAGTTATTTAAAACTTGGCCAGTGGTCAAATTTCCATTTAACCAGCCCATGGAAAGGAGACAATTGCCGGTAAACAGATCGGAGCCTGCAACAAGGACAAGGACAAGGGCAATGCCAAACACTGCTCCCCCGATAAAACTGCTGAATCCAACGCCGAAAATTCCCACCATGTCATGAGTGACGGTGGTCATTAATTGGGCGGCAAAGGCAATATATGCCCCGGCTAGGAAAGATGATATTATTATTTTGGGAACCGGCATTTTGGTTTTGTAATCGCCAACGCCGATAAATGCTTGGGCAGTTTCAGCCGGAGTCAGAAAATTTTTCGCCATTATGTCACTTTCTCCTTAGGTTATTTTGACACACACTTGAAAAAACGCCCCTATTATAAACTATCTCTCTTAGATGTCCCCCCCATTTCATAATAATCAGTGATCTCCGGAGTCCAAGAGGGCAACCATAAAGGATTGCCCCTACATAAAATGCTCCGTAGGGGCAATCCCTTGTGGTTGCCCTTAACTTAATGGTATTGACCAGTCGCTACGATGAGTTGGCTGGGAACAATTGCATTTCGCCAATTTTCATAGAAAGTTCACTGTGTTCGTAACCAAACGTGCCTGACATACCACAGCAACGCTGTGACACTGGCACCGGATTGGCTAGGAGTCCAAAATTTATTTTGGACTATTTTGTGTTATTCTTTTAAAACAACACATTAACACAAGTATTTAAATCCTGACTATTAAATTATTTATTCTGGCGATCATTTTCGTGATAACAGGAGGTAGCCTGTTCACGGAAATGTTTAAAAAACATAAATTTTTAGGCTTTTTGGCGGGGCTCATAACCATCGTATCAGCCTTTTATTTAATAAACGATGTCTCTGATGATCTTGTCACGACAGTCCTTGAAAAGCTCAAAGAAACGCCACCCACAGTCAATCAAACGCCACCCAGTGTGAGCGAAGTACCTCCTTTTTCGCTAGAGTCTCCTAGTGAAAACCCGCCTATTGTAGCAGGACAGAGTACGTCTGAATATGAAATCGAGGCTTATTTTGATGATGCTTTGACTCATATAGAGAATGATAAGCTTGATAAGGCTTATGCTCTCTATAAAGAAATCCCGCCCTCTCATGAAAAAGCTCAACTTTTATCAGAGAAAATCATTGAAGGTTATTATGAGCTGGCTTTGAATCGTTCCGACAGGGGACATTTTGATGAGGCGAAAAAATGGATTGAAAGGGGTTTAGGCTTAGATGCTAACCATGAGAAATTAGGGGCGTTAAAAATAAAACTCGCTCAGGAAGAGGAAATCAGAAAGCTGGTGGAAAATGATTATCAGCAGGCTGCTCGCAAAAATAATAGGGGCGAGTATCAGGAAAGTATGGCTTTGATTCAACATGGATTAAGTTTAAATCCGAGTCATGAGAAATTGCGGGCTTTGTCTGAGAAAGTTGAGTTAGCGTTAAAGAAAAGACAGCAGATTGAGAGTTTTTATCAATTAGCCTTAGCCAAGGTGAATAAAAAAGCGTATGAGGCGGCGATGGTTTGGATTGATAAAGGCTTGAGTTTAGATCGCTCCCATAAAAAATTACAGGCTTTAAAAAAGCAGATAAGCCAAACTCAAGATATATATAGCCCAACTCAGGATATATATACGAACTCCATCGGGATGAAATTTAAGCTGATAAAGGCAGGCAAGTTTAAGATGGGGAGTGAAAATGGCGATAGCGATGAAAAACCCGTCCATTGGGTAGAGATAACCAAGGATTTTTATATGGGGGTTTATGAGGTGACTGTGGGGCAGTATAAGAAATATGTCGATGATAAAGGGGGGCATTTTGATCAGGGGTGTAACAAGCAAGGAGATAAAGCAGCAGTATCCTGTGTCTCATGGAAAGATGCACAGGGGTTTATCTCGTGGTTGAATAATAAAGAGGGGGGCTCGCACTATAAGTTGCCTACTGAGGCTCAATGGGAATATGCCGCGAGAGCGGGGACGACTACTGAATATTCCTTTGGGGACGATAGCTCTTTATTAGGAGATTATGCTTGGTATAGCGGTAATAGGAAAGGATACTATGCATATATCGTAGGACAGAAAAAGCCAAACCCATGGGGACTGTATGATATGCATGGGAATGTATGGGAGTGGGTACAGGATTGGTACGATGCAAACTATTATAGTTCGCCCCCCCCCCGAAGAGATCCTAAAGGCGCAGGGGCGGGCCAGGACCGGGTGCTTCGCGGCGGCGGCTGGAACCTCGGCGCCTCGAATTGCCGTTCGGCGTTTCGCGCCGGGGGTTCGCCAGCGAGCCGCTTCTACTCCCTGGGCTTTCGCCTGTTGATTAAGTACCCCGTAGCACTTGGTTTTTTTACGCTTTTACTCTTGTCGGTTTTGCTTTTGACTTTTGTTTTTTACGTTTTTACCATTAGAAAAAATCTAGCCTCCTGAAAGATTTTTGCTCGACGAGCGAGTGTGCGGAGCTTGCGTAGCCACGAACTTTAACGACAGGGATTACATTATCGTGAGGATAAGTCAAAACCGTTAACGACAGGCAATACGTTATTAGAAAGGATTGGGCTTGTCGTACTGGCAAAGGCACTCATGCTGCCATAAATCGCGCACAAAAATTTGCTCGACAATATCCTTATTATCTCAAATGTGATATTCGGCGTTATTTTGATAATGTTGATCACAAAATATTAAAAAAACTATTAAAAAGGATATTTAAAGATAAGAGATTATTAAAAGTTTTAGAACAACCTGGGCTTTCGCCTGTTGAGTACAAAACAACGCCAGATGAAAGTCATTTACGGATGGCTTTCCCGTGCATAAGGCATGTCCAGCGCCCTAAAACCTGCGCCAAGTTCAACTTGGACAAATAGAACCTAAATCCCGGCCTTTGGTAGGCTTTTTGTCGAAGACGGTCGGGTATTTTTTCAGCATCCCACGCGCACTCTCTTACTCATATAATTCCAAAAAATTTGGGCAGGATGTAATGCAGTGGTAGCCACACCGTCAGCTATCTGATGACGACAACTCGTACCAGTCGCTACGATGAGTGCATTATCTGGTGCTTGTCGGATGGCTGGGAACAATTGCATTTCGCCAATTTTCATAGAAAGTTCACTGTGTTCGTAACCAAACGCGCCTGACATACCACAGCAACCCGTTTGCAACGCAGTGACACTGGCACCCGGTAATTGCTTGAGGGCTTGAATACTACTGTCAATGCCAACCAGTGATTTTTGGTGACAATGAACATGTACTATAAGTTCTTGTTCTTTATAGGTAAACTGTGTGATGTCAATCTTTCCCACCTCCATTTCTTGGAGGATAAATTCTTCAAACAGTTTGGCACTTTCACCTAAAGTACGCATTTTGTCCCGTGCATCAACCAAATCAATGGCTTCATCCCGTAGCGTCAGCAGTTCTGAGGGCTCTAAGCCAATCAGGTTCGTTCCCGATTTAACCAAATCATAACAATGCTCAATAATCTGTCCAAGTGCTTTTTTAGCCGGTTTGAGCAATCCTTGGCTAATCAATAAACGGGGAGAGTCCGTTAAAAAAATGGGAGTGATGGAATAGCCGTTATGCTCCAAAAATTGGATGGCAGCTTGAGCTATCTGGGGTTCATGGTATTGAGTGAAAATGTCACATAACAAAATCACTTGTCCATTCGGACTCTTTTGAGCGTTTTTATGTCGATTCCACCAAACTTTTAAGGATTGGCTGCTAATAACCGGTAATTGACGCTGCTTTGCCACCCCTAAGCGTTTTTTTAACCAAGTGCTTTTAGCAAGGCGATTACTGAATCTAGGAAACTTAGCCCCCAACCTGAGCATTAAGGCATAATGGCGCATTAATCTGGTTTTGAGTCCAACCCCTTTTTTGCTATGGTAGTGATGCAAAAATTCGGCTTTAAATCGCGCCATATCTACGTTGGCGGGACATTCTGATTTACAGCCTTTGCAAGACAGGCACAAATCCAAAGTTTGTTTCAGATCTTCGCTGGCAAATTCTTGCGAATTGAGTGCCTGTCTGAGCAGATTTGCCCGCCCTCGTGTCGAATAAAATTCTTCTTTGGTTGCCATGTACGACGGGCACATAATCCCGGTACTTTTTCGACAAGTAGCTGAACCATTACATTTTTCGTCTGATGATTGGATAAGCATAGCCAAGCCCTTGTTGTTGTAAGTCTTGTATGAGATGTTGGGCGCGTTGTTCTAATACCGAAGGCTCATCATCAAACAATTCAATGACTAAGACGGCGCGTGGATTTCCATGAATCCAAAAACGATTACGAGACTGCTCCAGATTATCTTTAGTGCATTCTAATATTCTTTGATCAATTAATTCTATGGCAGCGGGATTGTGTCGCAGCATTGCCACGGTGGCACGCATGGATTTGACTAAATCGACGAAATGGACACAGATTAAGAGTTTTTGTTTGGGTATGGGCACCAATTGTAATGTGGCTTCAGTCAGCAAAACCAGTGTGCCTTCTGAGCCGCATAGAAATGGGGCTAGAGTTAAGACAAACCTGACAGGTGTCAAAAACCTGTCAGGTTAATTTTTCATTGAATTTACAACGTGCCATGTTTTGGATACCTGGCAGGTCTGAATTTTAGGGGTTTATCATACTGGCATTGTGCCGTTACCTACACATTGACCGGCAATACTTGTCCCTGCTGCTCTAGGAATGAGCGGGATATGATGTTGATGGGCAAATTTTACAATTTTTATACAGTCATTTTTATCTTTTGGGCGGACAACGGCTCTAGGAATTTCTTGATAGATTGAAGCGTCTGTCGCATAAAGTCGTCTGGAAGCTAAATCTACCAGTACTTCTCCGGCAATAGATTGTTCCAATTTTTTGTATAGATTGTTGGTTTTCATCATTATAAATAGGTGTCCAAGATAAATCTTGGACTCCTACCAAAAGTTTTAAACCTAATGACAAAATTTTGTCGTTTGGTTTAACTTTGCTTAAAACTTTTTCAGAATAATAATTTAAAAATATGGCATTGCCCCTTCTTTTTTTGTTGAAAAGTCTATCATTAAGCATCATCATGTTTAGACAAAATCTTAAAGGTATAAAACTATGTCAACTCGTTTACGTACTTTTGAAACTCGTGGGCCAGTCGATCCGACTCGCAACTATGTGGTTCCACGCACCGAAGAAATTGCCGATTTAGTTCAACGTATCAAAGACGGGCGATATATTGTCATTTTCGCGCCACGTCAAACTGGAAAAACGACGTTTTTTCGTTGGGCCTTAGATGCCTTGGTTGCAAGCGACGATGCTTATGTACCGATTAAGCTGAATTTTGAAACGTGTAAAAACCTTTCTCAAGAGGCTTTTTATAGTCGTTTAAAAAAAACTATTCGTAAAGAACTAGAAAAGGTTTTGCTTGCCCGCCGCCATACAGCATTACAGCAATTCTTGGAAGACTATGCCATTACTTGTCACTCTTCCATGATCAGTTTTTTTGAACAACTGGGTGACTACCTCAAAAACCGCCGGCTTACCATCATCATTGATGAGTTTGACGGGATTCCTCAATCCGTCGTCAGTGATTTTCTACATGCTTTGCGTGATATTTACCTCTCAGAAGAGCCTAATCGTTGTCCGTACAGTGTTGGCATTGTGGGTGTCAAGAGCATCACTCAATTGAACTATGATCGTTCAATTTCTCCCTTTAACATTCAAGACGAATTTGCACTTTCCAACTTCACGGTTTCCCAAGTGCGTACCCTCTTAGGGCAATATACAGAAGAAGTCGGACAAGCCTTTGCACCGCCTGTCATTGATAATCTTCATAAACAAACAGCAGGGCAACCGTTTCTTGTTAACCGCATAGCGCAGATATTGACTCACGAAAGTGAGGAAACGATTTCTTTAGCCCATTTTGAAAGTGCTCATCAACAGATTTTAAATGAACAAAATGTCCATTTTTCCCACTTAACCACGAATATTCGCCGACATCCGCGCTTTGAAACCCTTTTAATGGACATATGCTCGTATGATGCCGGCATACCCTTCAATATCCGCAATGAGTTTATCAGCGAACTGGTAACTTATGGCGTTTTAAAGGCCGGTAGTGATGGATTTTGCGAAATTGCCAATCCCATTTATCAATACTGTATTGTGCAGACTTTCCAGCCTTTGTTCAATGGGTTAGAGCGAGAATATCATTCTTCACCAAGGCGACAAGCATATTGTCGAAACAAAAATCTGGGGAGGCAAAAGCCTCTATCAAGCGGGTAAACGTCAACTGGCAAAATATCTCAAGTTAGAAGGTGTTCAAGAGGGCTACTACATTGTGTTTGATCACCGCGTCAAGCCCCAAGCACGATTCGAGACAGATATCATTGATGGCAAGACGATTGTGAGTTATTGCATTTCGGTGAGGCAAAAAAAACCCTCTGCCAAAGCATGAGGGCGGTTTGCCATTAGTCATCAACATTGAAGATGATGCCCTTCTTGTTCTCGTTCCCACGCTCTGCGGACGCAGTAACTTCGCTCCGATCATGCCTGCCGCTCTGCGTCGAAAAAAATGGCTAAATATACTTCACATCCAAAATTTCATACTCCTTCTTACCCCCAGGCGCTTGCACAACAGCGATTTAGGTGGATACGCTACCGCTTAATCCACCCTACATGTATGGTTGGGGAGTTAGACTTAATGGCATTGAATAGATGGGCTAGACGACAAGAATTTTCCTCCTTTTCATGGTAGCTTCCGGCCAGAACTCATATAATTCCAAAAAATTTGGGCAGGATGTAATGCAGTGGTAGCCACACCGTCAGCTATCTGATGACGACAACTCGTACCAGTCGCTACGATGAGTGCATTATCTGGTGCTTGTCGGATGGCTGGGAACAATTGCATTTCGCCAATTTTCATAGAAAGTTCACTGTGTTCGTAACCAAACGCGCCTGACATACCACAGCAACCCGTTTGCAACGCAGTGACACTGGCACCCGGTAATTGCTTGAGGGCTTGAATACTACTGTCAATGCCAACCAGTGATTTTTGGTGACAATGAACATGTACTATAAGTTCTTGTTCTTTATAGGTAAACTGTGTGATGTCAATCTTTCCCACCTCCATTTCTTGGAGGATAAATTCTTCAAACAGTTTGGCACTTTCACCTAAAGTACGCATTTTGTCCCGTGCATCAACCAAATCAATGGCTTCATCCCGTAGCGTCAGCAGTTCTGAGGGCTCTAAGCCAATCAGGTTCGTTCCCGATTTAACCAAATCATAACAATGCTCAATAATCTGTCCAAGTGCTTTTTTAGCCGGTTTGAGCAATCCTTGGCTAATCAATAAACGGGGAGAGTCCGTTAAAAAAATGGGAGTGATGGAATAGCCGTTATGCTCCAAAAATTGGATGGCAGCTTGAGCTATCTGGGGTTCATGGTATTGAGTGAAAATGTCACATAACAAAATCACTTGTCCATTCGGACTCTTTTGAGCGTTTTTATGTCGATTCCACCAAACTTTTAAGGATTGGCTGCTAATAACCGGTAATTGACGCTGCTTTGCCACCCCTAAGCGTTTTTTTAACCAAGTGCTTTTAGCAAGGCGATTACTGAATCTAGGAAACTTAGCCCCCAACCTGAGCATTAAGGCATAATGGCGCATTAATCTGGTTTTGAGTCCAACCCCTTTTTTGCTATGGTAGTGATGCAAAAATTCGGCTTTAAATCGCGCCATATCTACGTTGGCGGGACATTCTGATTGACAGCCTTTGCAAGACAGGCACAAATCCAAAGTTTGTTTCAGATCTTCGCTGGCAAATTCTTCAATCGGATTGGGCGAATTGAGTGCCTGTCTGAGCAGATTAGCCCGCCCTCGTGTCGAATAATATTCTTCTTTGGTTGCCATGTACGATGGGCACATAGTCCCGGTACTTTTTCGACAAGTACCTGAGCCATTACATTTTTCGGTAGCGGCTCTCAATCCGATGTCTTTTTCCCAATTAAATTGGGTATTGATTGTCGTTTTTGGCGTGAGACTATCAAATCGCAAATCTTGATCGATAGGCAGATCGGTAATAATTTTGTTCGGATTGAAAATATTTTTGGGATCAAAAGTTTGTTTTATTTGGAGCAGCCGTTGATAAACCTCATCACCGAGCATTTTTTTAATATAAGGACCACGTACTCGACCATCACCATGTTCTCCGGATAATGAGCCTTTAAATTCAGCCACTAAATCGGCTACTTGATCGGCAATACTCAAAAACGTTTTTTTGTCCTCTCTGAGATCCAATTCTGGGCGCAAATGCAATAATCCCACTGAGGCATGTCCATAACAAATAAACGGCGTCTTGTGGTTTGCCATAATTTGTTGGATTTTACTGACATAAGCGGGCAGATCCGGCACTGCGACTGCGGTATCTTCAATAACAGCAACGGCCTTTTTTTCACTGCGTATGCCCATCAACAGCCCAAGCCCTGCCTTGCGTAGTGCCCAGACGTTGCTCATCTGCTCATCTCTGATGATTGGATAAGCATAACCAAGCCCTCGTTGTTGTAAGTCTTGTATGAGATGTTGGGCGCGTTGTTCTAATACCGAAGGCTCATCATCAAACAATTCAATGACTAAGACGGCGCGTGGATTTCCCTGAATCCAAAAACGATTACGAGACTGCTCCAGATTATCTTTAGTGCATTCTAATATTCTTTGATCAATTAATTCTATGGCAGCGGGTTTGTGTGGCAGCATTGCCACGGTGGCACGCATGGATTTGACTAAATCGACGAAATGGACACAGATTAAGAGTTTTTGTTTCGGTATGGGCACCAATTGTAATGTGGCTTCTGTCAGCAAAACCAGTGTACCTTCTGAGCCGCATAGAAATGGGGCTAGGTTGAAAGGTTTGCCGGTTTTATTCCAAGGCTGATGGTTAGCAAGATAATCCAAGGCATAACCGGTATTGCGGCGGATAATTTCTGGGTGAGGGTAATGTTTTTTGATGCTTTCGGTATTATCCGAAATAGCATGGTAGATTGTTCGATAAATATCTCCCTCTAAGCTATGTTGCTTGAGTTTGTTTTGTAATTCGTCTTGAGCCAATGGCCCAAATCGCGCCACTGAGCCATCTGACAATACGGTTTCGACTTCGATAATCTGATCGCGGGTGGTACCATAGAGGAGAGAATGTGAGCCACAGGCATTATTGCCAATCATGCCTCCTATCATGCTGCGATTAGAGGTAGAGATGTTTTGGGCAAATCTCAGCTTGTGTTTAGAGACGAAATCATTGAGTTCGTCAAGAATAACGCCGGGCTGTACGCGGATCGTATTGTTTTTGACCTCACTGAGAATCTGGGTCATATAACGCGAAACATCGACAACCATGCCGTTACCTACACATTGACCGGCAGTACTTGTCCCTGCGGTTCTAGGAATGAGCGGGATATGATGTTGATGGGCAAATTTTACTATTTTTATACAGTCATTTTTATTTTTTGGGCGGACAATGGCTCTAGGAATTTCTTGATAGATTGAGGCGTCTGTCGCATAAAGTCGTCTGGAGGCTAAATCTACTAGCACTTCTCCGGCAATAGATTGTTCCAATTTTTTGTATAGATTGTTGGTTTTCATCATTATAAATAGGTGTCCAAGATAAATCTTGGACTCCTACCAAAAGTTTTGTTTATAAGGAAAATCCATATCATACTATTTTTAGTGCTGGTGACCAAATTTTTTAAACCTAATGACAAAATTTTGTCGTTTGGTTTAACTTTGCTTAAAACTTTTTTATCGGGTTCATAAGTAAAAACCACTTCAAAATCTTTGAACTTAGGAATAAGTTTGACTTGCTTAATGTTTTTGCCTATTAGTTGTTTAGGCAGGATGATTTCTAAATCCGCTTCCAAAATAAGGGTTGCCGCTTTAACTTGAAACGCTGGATAATCGTAAATTAAATTAGAAGAGGGTTTAAAGAGACTTTTTAATGTTTTCATATTTCTTTGGTAGTGGTGTAATGTGGGCGTTCATCAGGAGTGCAAGGCGTACCTTGCACAGTTCAAATGATTATTTATTGCTCTTCTCTCAAAGCCAAACCAAGGTTTTGCAACATCGGAGCGTTCTCAACACCGATATACTCGACGTAGCCATCACTGTCATTGAAGTGCTGATGCCAACCCCACCGTGGCACCAAAATCGCATCTCCCGCTTCCCAGTCCACGCGCTTACCTTCAACAATACTATGGCCATTACCCTTAAGTACATAGATAATGGTCTCATAACTATGACGATGGTTGCGGGTGCTTTGTCCTTTTTCGAGTCCTCCAATCGACATACTCACGGCTCTTGAGGGCAAGTCCACGACATGAACCGGATGTTTGCGGTCAGCAGAAAACTCGTCATCAAGTTGTCCCTTGGTTACGCCTTTGTGAATAAGGCGCTCTGGAAGCTCAACCTCTAGGTATGACTTAGTTCTGCCGAAATCCCGTGAAGAGTATATGTAATTTTGTTGAGCTGTCATGTATTATTTTCCTTTTAAAAGGCTAAAAATTAACAACGACTAATATATATTTATTAGGCCGTCATGGCTTCGGCACGGGTTTCCATCGCATCAAAAAAAGCGCCGCGAATACTTAAGGCCATCAGCATGCCCTCTTTTAGGCTGCGTCGGTTGTCTTCTGTCTTGGCATGCTCGATGGCTATGTTGGTGAGGACTTCACCATGTTCATCATCAAGTGCCGCGTGCAGATCGAAAAAGACACGATCTCGCTTGGAAACATCAAGGTGCTTATCAATGGCTTCAAGAATGGGTCGGTAGATGAATTTTACCACATTCTCGGTTCCCAAACCGATAGCACCTAAGGATTGAGCGGCACCGCCTTTCGCGCACAGGTCATAAAACATGTCCCGCCAGATCTCAGTTTCATCAGCAAGCGGATGCTCCTTGCGATATTTGTCGTCAATACCAATGGCATCAAGGAACCTCATGAACAGACGAGGATGTGCGATACCATCAATCCATTCCTTTTCGATACCAATATCTTTAAGCGCCGCTGCATCCTCGTCACTAACTTGGCCCGTTTCTTCGGTCAGGTTATGCAACAGATCTTTCCTATGATCGCGGTCTTTCATCAGGGAAATCGTCGCGGTCAGGTAGCGTAAAAAATCACCGCTGTAAGCTTGATACTGATAAGTCAGGTCCTGGAGAGCCCCGACAATATTTGGCACATCACCCTTGGCCAGTCGTTTCAAGTAAGGATGGTTGACTGCACGGTGCTGTTCAGCTCGGTCGCAAAGACTCTTGACATACTCTTTTGCTGTCATTGTATCGCTTGGCATCTTGTATAACTCCTTATAAGTAAAAAATAATTTAATTAAGGCATTCCACTTGGATGAACATTGTCCCTACATAAGCAATGATTATGCCAATTCATCAATATACGTGTATTTGTTTTAATTTACATAGACTTAACATAATAAAACACCCAGTTCATGTTAAATACATTTAAGAAATTTCATGCCATTCTGTCAGGTTCAGCAAATTTAAATTTTCTTTGTATTGCCTATTTTCAGTTAAATATTATTCACTTAGTTTTCTTATGCCAAATTGACATAATGGCAGAAACACAGAATAAGGTTATGGAAATTACTCAGTTTAGCTGTTCTGCCAAAATGGCAGTTTAAAAACTCTGCCGGCACGATATTAACCTTATTGAAAAGTATGTCATTAAGCCTCATCATATTTCCACCTAAAAAGCTAAGTGAATAACCCTAAGTAACTATATGACAAGAGAGACATGCACTAAAAAAACAGAAAGCACAGTCAAACGAAATCCTGTCTCTTGGATTGCCGGCAGTTTAAATCGGCAATTCAGTGTTGCCATGATTACTGGTTTGACCATCGCATCTATCATTTGCCTCATTCTATTCATTGCCCTCTACCATAAACAATTGGCGCAGGAACGTAGCACGGCTTCGATTGCGGTAAATAGACTATTACAAACTTCTCTGGAAAATGCCATGCTGAAACAAGACCTTGATGGTTTACGGGAGATCGTGCAAAAATTGGGGCAACAACCGGATGTACGTCTGGTTATAATCAGTAATCCTGAACAGGAAATTCGCTTTTCTTCAGATCCCACGCTGCTGGGCACTCGAATAAGCTGGCCGGAGGGTATGTTGCCGACTCGTCCGTTGAGTCGGTTTAGAGTGAATACTCGGGGTGAAAATGTGCTGCGTAGTGTCAATCCCGTGTATAACAAACCACCGTGTACCCGCTGCCATGGACCCATTGAAGAACATCCCGTCAATGGTGTATTATTTATTGATTATGATGCTGAACCAATACAGGAAAAAGCCCGTTATAATACTTTGCTATTTATGAGTGCGGGCGTGTTAGTTATCGCTTTAACTGTAGTTATCCTTTGGTGGTTTGTACACTATTTTATCCTCATACCCATACAGCGGCTCGCCAATGCCACTCAAGCACTGGAACAGGGTGATTTGAATACCCGTGTGACTGAGGGGGGGCAGAATGAATTGAGCCTGTTGGCTCACCGCTTTAATGAAATGGCCGCTAAACTGCAAGACAATATACGCGAACTCAGCGAAAAAGAGGCGTTTCTCCAAGCCCTGCTCGATGCTGTACCGGACGGTTTACGAGTGATTGATCAGGATTACCGAGTCATTCAAGTGAACAGGGCTTTTTGTCAGCAGCTTGGTTTGAGCCGAAGCACGGTTTTAAAGCAAACTTGCTATGAATCCGGTTATGCCAAAAACACGCCTTGTCCTCCGACACTGAGCACTTGTCCTTGTTATGAAATTGAAAAAACCAGCCAACCGGTCAAAATCATTACCCAACATGTTCGTGCCGATGGCAGTCTCTTGGATGTAGAAATATTCGCCGCGCCGATGGAAGTCGAAATCGCTGGTAAGCCGGTCAAATTGTTCGTTGAATCCGCTCGCGACTTAAACAGGGCGATCAAATTTTCCCATGAACAGAAACTCGCCACGATGGGTGAGATGGCTTCTAGGATGGCACATGAAATTTACAATCCCTTGACTTCCGTGCGCTTAGCTTTGCAGAGTACACTCAGAAGTCTGGAGACTGGAAAATCGGAGCCTGCCCAGATCACCGATTATTTGAAACTGGTGGATGGTGAAATTGACAAATGTGTTGATGTCACTCAACGCCTGTTAAAATTAGGTGCGCCCGATGGTGAAAAACGGCAACTGGTTGCGGTCAACCAAGCCATCAGCGAAACCATGACTCTGCTAAGATTTGAAAGCCAACAACAGAAGATTCAAATTGAACTGTCGCTGGAGGCTCAACCGGATCGCATACTGGCAGGGGAAAATGACATTCGCATGGTCGTGCTTAATTTAGCGCAAAACGCTTTTCATGCCATGCCAGAGGGTGGAAAGCTTAGTATCCGTACTTGGCGGGATAACAGTCAGATTTATATGGCATTTACTGACACTGGCTGTGGCATTGAGCCAAAGCACCTACAGCGGATTTTTGATCCCTTCTTCAGTCATCGTGCCGACCAAAAAAAAGGGACTGGATTGGGTTTAAGCATTTGCAAAACATTAGTGGAGGAGTATGGCGGACACATTGGTGTCAGCAGTCAATGGAGACAGGGCAGCCGAATGACTGTGAGCTTGCCAGCGGTAAAGGAAGCCTAAATGACGACAACACATAGCATTTTAATTATTGAAGATGATGCCCTTCTTAATCGTATGTTGGTGGATAACCTGAATAAATTGGGCTACCATACGCAGGGTGTCACGACTTTGGCGCAAGCACGAGAGTATTTGTCAAAACATGAACCCGCGCTAGTGATTTTGGATGGTCGCTTGCCAGACGGGGATGGGATGGAACTATTGCCCGAGTTGAAGGACATCTGTCCCACTATCTTATTAACCGCTTACGGTTCAGTGAAACAGGCGGTGGAAGCCATGAAGGCGGGGGCTGCCGAATATCTGGTTAAACCTCTTGATCTGGATGAACTAGAAATGGTCGTCAAGCGAACACTTGAAAATGCCATTTTGCGCCAGGATTATAATTTTTACAAAAACGAAGTTAACCGCAGCCATCAACGCCAAAAATTGATGATTGGTCATAGCCCTGCATTGCAGAAAGTTCATGAATTGATTGAAGCCGTCGCTCCGACAGATATGAGCGTATTAATCCAAGGTGAAAGCGGCACTGGCAAAGAGTTAATCGCCAATGAATTGCATCAACGCAGTCAACGCCACAACCGAAACTTTGTGACGTTGGATTGCTGTACTTTACAGGAAAAGTTGTTTGAGTCAGAATTATTCGGTCATGAACGCGGTGCTTTTACGGGTGCCGACAGGCAAAAAAAGGGGCTGATTGAAGGCGCGGAAGGCGGCACTTTGTTTCTGGATGAAATCGGTGAGATCGAGGCCCCCATCCAAGCTAAATTGCTACGGGTACTAGAAACAGGGCAGTTCCGCCGACTCGGCGGCACTAAAGATTTGATGGCTGATGTACGGATTATCGCGGCGACTAACAGAGATTTGGAAATGATGAGCGAAACCGGTAGCTTCCGCTTAGATCTCTATTACCGGCTGAGTGCATTCGTTATCGACTCACCACCACTGCGCTCGCGGCGCGAAGATATTCCTCATCTGGTTGAACATTTTATTAAAAATCATACTTTCTCTCGGCGTATCAATAAAACAGTCACGCCTACGGCTATGAAAGCACTCATGGCTTATGACTGGCCGGGCAATATCCGGGGGCTTAAAAATATAATAGAACGCGCCATCATTTTGTCTGCACGACGGAAAGCTATCCGCCCTGACGATCTGAGCTTTGGTAATCAATCTGGCAAAAGCCAGAAGGGGGTGCAGTTAAACTATGAGCATGAGCCGACGCTGGAAGATATAGAAAAAGATTATATGCGAATGTTAGTAGAAAAATATTCGGGCCATCGGGCCAAAATCGCTAGTATATTGGGGATCAGTGAACGTAATACTTATCGGTTGCTGAAAAAATATAGTTTGTAAAAATATATGGTGGTGAGTACAACTAATGCCTCACACCTCGGTAAAACCTTCAACACACTTCAGGAGTCAATGCCATTAAGTTAAGGATTTTATGTAGGGTGGGCAACGTGTTTTTGTTGCCCACCAGCCCCGACTTAATGGCATTGACTCAAACATCTCCCCAAGTGGTGTGATGACGTGCCTTTTCAAATTAAGGCACAAATAAGTTTACTTTAAAATTCAATTAGTTGATTACAATCTAACCGCTAAAAAGACAAGTTAATACTTGGATGTCACTCATTGAATTACTGATTTATTGTATTTGTCAATGCGTAAGTCCTAAAAAATGTTAAAAAACTTTTGTGTATCTACTTATAATAAAGGATAAAAAACCGCTATGGTGACAACATGCTGACTTAATCCACCCTACATCACTTTAGTTTTGACTTATCCTTTTTTTCCTTCCCCATACGCTTTTCTGCCATCTCTAAACTTTCTATATGCACCGAAGACGAATCCGAATAATTGTTTTGCACCAAATCTTCATCCGCCAACGCATCAAGCGTAAATCCTAAACCATGACAATTCATGCACACACCTCGCGCCATTTTTTGACGGGGACGCAAATTCAAATTTTGATTATGCTGTACCACCGTCCGTTTTTTGCCCCCCTTTTCTATGACTTCTCTAGGTAAATGGCAAGTCGCACAAGAAATACCGCTGCCTTTCGGCATTTTTCCTTTTTGTTCCTCATTCCATAAACGAAAATGGGAAGAGCCTTTATAAGCACGGCTATGATCATCATTATGGCACTTGAGACAAGCATCGACTGCCGTATGCCCTTGATCCGTACTATATTGATGCGCTTTATGGCAAGACATACAATTTAACGCCTTATGAGCATCAGCTCTCATCGGTTGCCTCGCCATATCGGTCGTCATCGGCGACAAGCCCTCCGCTAAACGCATCCCATGCCTACCCGCGAGAAATCCTGAAACTTCAAGATCATGGCACTCTTGACAGCTAGTATGATCGGGTTTATCTACCCAAACTTGATCCTCTGAGCCCGCATGACACCCCATACAATTCACACCCGCATTCGCATGGGAACTCTCTTCCCAATCATGACCCAGATCAACACCCTCTGGCGCATCCTGATCCTTCATCGTCAAGCGTTTCACGGGATATTTCGGATTTAAGCGATAAATTTCCATAAAATTACGCTCGATGGTCACCGGATTATCATAAGTATCTGCTTGATTAAGATTTTTAACCAGAAAATCTTCATACAACGCCTTATTGTCATGATAATTGTGACAAGCACCGCGACAAGTATCAAATGGCATACCTTCATGGCTAGGGCGCTCCTCTGCAATATCTTCATGGCAATGTACACAATAATCAGGCGGCACCGTCACACCGATAGGGCGAGTCATGCCCGGACGGTGTTCGACGTGACAAGTGATGCACTTCTGGGCATCTATCAAAGTCAACAGATCGGCATTGCGAGGATCGGCAAATTTATGAGGCGGATGAGAATCATCAACCGCCTCTAATTCTGCCCCATGACATTCTAAACAAGTTTCTTGTTTAACACCATCAAAAGTAGTATGACAAGCTTCACAAGCCATTTCAATTTGATAATGACCATGACTGCTTTCCCCCGGCAAAAAATCGCTTTTATCTTGCCCCACTAAGGAATTTGTCAAATAAACAATCAAAACTAAGGTCACCAATATCCAAGTTAACCAAAGGATGATCTGTTTAATATTCGTCCAAGTCCATAAGAAAATTTTGTCTATATACATGATTTTAAAAATAATAAGCTAAAACAATGTGAATACCAACTAAGACCGGTAACGGCCAGACAATAGCAATATGCGCGTTCTTAAGCCAGGTTTTCACATGGTAAGTGGTGGTGGCTTCAGGCATACGACTTTCAAGAAAAACCAAGAAACTGACTCCCGTTCCAAGGATTAAGGCACCGACAAAACTCACCATTAATAAAAAGTTAAAATGTTCTCCGGCAGTCATACCAGTATGAACATACAAGAGAGCTAATGCTAATAAAGCAGTCCCAACATGCATGAGACGCCACCAGGCAAAATTACCCGTGCGAAAACTTCGTAAACGCTTACGAAAGGACATGGTCATACCAATAACCGTGAGACCAAGTATAGTGTAACCCGTGACTTGTTTCCAGACATTGTCAGTCCAAAGCGTATCTATCTGCCAAGCGTTTTGTACACTGGACGAATAAGGAATTGGACCGAAAGCTACAAATAACATAGCTAATATAAAAGTTAATAAAGAGCCAAGCAATAGCGTTTTAGCCCCCTCTAGTTTGGGCACGGCACTGCCGCCGGCGGGGACAAACGCTTCAGTTTTGATCTTATCACTCGGCACCTCTGCCGCTTCCAAATGAGTGCATATTGCCTGCTCAAAGCGTTTGGGGCCACAAATATAAAAGCTGGCATCGGGGTATTTTTGGACAGTCTGTTTCACATCCTCTGGCTGGATAGAACCCTGTTCACGAGTTGCCCGTAAATTAACATGGATATTTGCCCGCTGGCTGGAAATCTCTTGAAATTCATTTATATAGGCAAATTGAGCACTGGTTCGGGCGGAGTAATCAATATATAACAAACGCTCACTGTCCATTTTATGTAAACTGCGTAACATAGCCAGTGCCGGAGTCACCCCAATACCGCCTGAAAAACAGACCGCCGGAGTCTGCTTATCCAAGGGCAGGTAATACCCACCTTGTGGCTTAGAAACACGAACAGAAGAATTGGTATTCATTTCATCGTGAAGCCAACGGGAAAATAAGCCGTGTTCTTCTCGCTTAACAGTAATCTCATAATAGTCTTCTTGCCCAACGGCGGAAGTCAGAGTATAAGTCCGTTGTACCCAACGCCCAGCAATTTGGGCTTCAATGCGAATATGTTGCCCGGGTAAAAGGGGAGACACCGGGGCATGGCGGGGACGAAAGCGAAATGATTTAACATCAGAGCTTACCGGTAAAACAGCTACTATATCAACCGGTTCCATATCAGAACGCCCGACGATTTCGGCTAACAGGGGGGCACAGGAACCACAAACTCGTGAAGCACCCGTGCGCTCGGCTAACTTTTCAACCGTATCACAATCATCCGCGACCGCCTGATTTAATACGCCTCGTGTCACGCCAGTACATTTACAAACAACGGCACTGTCTTTAAAACTTTCGCGTTCTCGTTCTAACCAAAGTTCGCCCTTTTGACGGAACAAGGCCAATTGCCAAGGCCAAACTCGCTTATCTTGGATGATCAATTGAATCACACGCCCCAAATCAGGCCATTCACCGATGGTCGTCAATCCCATCAATCGACCGTAGAGACAGAATAATTCACGACGAATTCCCGGGCGCTTATAGATAATAGGCGTATCCACTGTTACATTTATCCGGCTCACATCAAAGATGGATTGATCGACCACCTTAGTTGATATGATCTTTTCTCCTTCGGAAAAATGGTACATCGTCGTGAGGCTGTCCATGTCCATAAACTGACTGGTATGGAAAGTAATCAGTCCCTTTAAACTGGCAACGAGCAGGGGGCCTTCAGCGGTAACAGTGAAGGGGCGTGGCTCATTGCGAATCAGTGCCACTTCCCCAAAATACTGGCCTCGGCATAACAAAGCGACTAGTTTTTCACTACCGTCTTCTTCTTTTTTAGTCAGCTTAGCCATACCTGAAAGTATGAGATAAAATCTGTTGGCAACATCACCCTCTCGGAATACCACCGAGCCATCGTCAAATTGGAGTTTTTCTAACCACTCAATATTCTCTTCACCAAAGGGCATTGATCTAAAAAGAGAAGACTCTTTGATCAAAGAGTGGCGTACATCATCCATGTTCCCGGCTTGGCTTGTATCGACATGTCCTACATCTGGCCATTCACCAAATGCGGTGATACCCACTAGGGGGCCTATTTTCAAGGCCAATTCATCGACAAAAAAATGCTTATAGGCGATAGGCTTACCCGATGCGGCCTCTTTGGGAGTCTGCTCCACTAGACTGTCCGTCGCTGAAAACTGATTGGCGTCATGGCTGATAGTCCCCTTGAAACAATTCACGCGCAGTTTGCCTTCAGCACGAACAGTAACCGCGCGTGGCTCGTGACGAATAAGTGCCATTTCTCCAAAATACTGACCACGACTTAAACGCGACAACAGTTTTTCCTGTCCACCTTCTTTTTTTGTTACTTTTGCAATACCCGAAAGTATGAGATAAAACCGGTCGCCGACATCGCCTTCTTGAAATACCACTTCACCATCTTCAAAGGACTGTTCTTCCAACAATTCCATGGTACCTTGATCAAGTGGCGAGCCGGCTGATAGTTTTGCCCGCTGCTCCTCGTTAATTTGCTTGAGCTTGGGCTCCATTCGGCTACCCTGTGAAACCACAGCTTGGTAATCGGCTACGGCAATTTTTAGCAATTGGCTAGGCTCTGTCGCAATCACAGTGGTATCTCGTTTATCTTCAGTACGACCTGATTGCAAAGCCTGTTCACCAAAACATTCACCCGCCTCTAGGGTGGCCAAAAGAATTTGTTGACCATCCTCGGTTGTTGTCAAAACCCGTACTGCGCCGGATTGTATGACATACATAGAATGGCCTATATCCCCCTCCTCGAAGAGGACCTCATCCTGTTCAACATGAACCGTCTTCGCACGGGCCATGATTTCCTGCTGCTTCTCTTCATTCAAGGAGTTGATAATGGGAATTTTGCAGGGTATGGATTTGACTTTTATTGCATTTTCCATTATATTTTATATTTCAAGCTATAAAGACAAGCGGCCAAGCCCCCGCAGCTAGTGAAAGCCCAATATATGCGGGGGATGTGGCCGTATGGATTTTATTAATTTATTAAAATTCAATACGTTAAAAATTAAATTGCACGTCGCGTGATGTTAATTGAGAACAAGCGCGTGTGGGCGCATCATTATAGTCTTGTATAAAAAATATTCAATAGGTAGGGTTAAAAAACATTGAAATTTACAAGCCTAATAGCCAGTAATTTATTCAAGAGGTTTTGACATGTCTGACACTTATAAAAAATATATATGTATCATCTGTGGTCTTATTTATGATGAGGAAAAAGGCTTACCTGATGAAGGTATAGCCCCCGGTACACGGTGGGAGGATGTTCCGGCTGATTGGCTGTGTCCCGATTGTGGCGTGGGTAAAACGGAGTTTGAATTGGTGGTAGAAGAGAACAAAACGGGAGTATCCAACAACAACAACATGCCTCCAATTACTATCATTGGTAGCGGCTTAGCTGGTTATACTGTGGCGCGTGAATTACGCAAACTTGATAAAGAGTCTCCTTTGCGAATCATCAGTGCTGATGACGGGTGTTTTTATTCTAAGCCCCTGTTATCCAATGCGTTTCTTGAAAAGAAAACGCCTGAGAGTTTGGTCATAACGCCAGCCACTCAAATGGCGACGCAACTCAAAGCGGAAATATTGACTCACACACAAGTCACTCAAGTCGATCCTCAGCAACATGCGGTTTATGTCGGCGAGAAACGCTTGGAATATAGTCAATTAGTGTTAGCACTCGGGGCAAAACCGATACGCTTAACATTCGAGGGAGATGCAGCGGATAAAGTATTGTCAGTCAATAATTTGGATGATTATACCCATTTTCGTGCCGCTTTACAGGATGCCAAACGAATCAGCATTATGGGGGCGGGATTGATAGGCTGTGAATTTGCCAACGATTTGCAGCCTGCCGGTTTTTCGGTCACCTTGATTGATCCGCTAAAATACCCGTTAGGGCAGATGGCACCAGAGAAAGTCGGACGAACCTTGCAACAGGCTTTGCAAGATTTAGGTGTCAGCTTATATTTTGAAAAAGCGGTTAAGCGCATAGACTCTGCTGATAGCGGCTATCGCTTAACCCTCACGGATGACAGCGTGTTAGAAACAGACGTGGTACTATCGGCTATTGGTTTACGTCCACACACCGAGTTAGCTACCGCCGCAGGTTTATCGGTAGAACGAGGCATTGTGGTGGATCGGTATTTAAAAACCAGTGCTGAAGATATCTACGCCGTTGGTGACTGCATCCAAATCGAAGGCTTAGTGCTACCGTTTGTGATGCCGCTGATGAATGCCGCTCGTGCTGTGGCGAAAAGCTTGACTGGGCAACCGACAACGGTGAATTATCCCGCTATGCCGGTAGCACTAAAAACGCCAGCCTGTCCTATGGTCGTCTCTCCGCCCGCTGCCGGGCTTGCGGGAGAGTGGGAAATTGAAGCGGAGGGACAAGATGTCCGTGCGTTATTTTATACACCGGAACGCAAATTAGGCGGGTTTGTGTTGATGGGCGCAAAAGTGGCGGAAAAAATGGCCTTGGCAAAACAATTGCCGCCTCTGTTGGCATAAATTCATATCCTACTGACATTTTGGCAGGAAAGCTAAACCGATAATTTTCGTGATGTGAATCTGTGTTTCTGCCATTATGTCATTTTCGCAGAATAAAGCTAAGTCAATAATATTTAAATTAAAATATCTAATACAGCTAAAATTGAGTGTTCTCAATCTGACATAATGGCATGAAAATGATTAAGTCTATTTGAGATTTTAGCGGATTTTTACGATTAAGTATATGTAAATTAATATAAATCATTTATTCGGCATATTAATTGCTATCAATTTCAGTAACTATTATAGTGTTATACAACAAAGAGGACATCTAATGGAGCAATTATCAGCAAAAACCATAGAAATCGTGAAAAGCACCGCCCCGGCTGTCAAAGCCAATTCTGAGAAGCTCACTTCCAGAATGTATGAGCGGATGTTCAGCAAATTTCCTTATGCAAAGCCACTGTTTAAGAACGCCCCGAAAAACCAGCCCCAAGTCTTAGCCAAATCAATTGTCGGTTATGCCGAAAACATTGACAATTTGGGGGCATTGGATGCTGTCCTTGAAAGGATTGCGGTTCATCATGTCGAAACCAGTATCTTGCCTGAGCACTATCCATGGGTGGGTGAATCCTTGTTAGGGGCGATCAAAGATGTCCTGGGTGATGCCATCACCGATGAAGTCAACGAAGCTTGGACGCAGGCTTATTGGTACTTGGCGAATGTACTCATTGAGAAGGAAAAGAAGATGTATCAATCTCTTCTCACTGAAGAGCACAAGAAGATTATTAAGGACACAGCCCCGGTTTTGAAAGAAAAGGGCGAAGCCATCACAACTCGTATGTACGAGCTCATGTTCAGTAACTATCCAGACGCGAAGAAACTCTTTGCCAACTCGCCCAACAACCAGAACCAAGTCTTGGCTAGATCGATCATTGCTTATGCCGAGAATATTGATAATTTATCAGCGTTGAGTGCAGCCATCGAAAAGATTGCGGCTCATCATGTACAAACCGATGTTAAGCCCGTACACTATCCTTGGGTGATTGAGTCCTTGTTACAAGCGATGTCCGATGTCCTTGGTAATGCGGCTACCGAGGAAGTCAAAAAAGCTTGGTTTGCAGCGTATTGGTTTTTAGCTGATATTCTTATGAAGCGGGAAAAGGAATTGTACGCGGCTGCCTAAACTATTTTGGATGAAAACAAGAAGGAAAACTCATGGCCGAACTGTCTGCACAAGCCCAACTCATTGTGAAAAAAACAGCACCGCTTTTAAAAGAAAAGGCGACGGCTGTGACAACCAGAATGTATGAACTGATGTTCAGCAATCATCCAGAGGTGAAGCCATTATTTGTTAATGCCCCAAATAATCAGAACGAAATTTTGGCGAGATCGATTATTGCTTATAGCGAGAACATCGACAATTTGCCCGCCTTGGAGGGTGCCCTCGATAAGATTGCTCAACATCATGTGAATACCGATGTAAAGCCGGCACATTATCCTATTGTGGCGGAGTCCTTATTACAAGCGATGACAGAAGTCCTTGGTGAGGCTGCCACTGATGAAGTTTTGAACGCTTGGAAAGAGGCTTATTGGTTTTTATCTGATGTACTCATTGAGCGGGAAAATGCGTTGTATCAACAATAAACAGGAGAAAATTATTTTGAAAAATATACTTGCTTTTGCAGTAGCTGTTGTGGTTCCCTTTATCATCGCTGGTTGTGGCGGTGGAAGCAGCAGTGGCATTTCGCCACAACAAATGGCGGATAGCATCCACACCGTTTTAGAAGCCGATCGCACCGTCTATAGCAAGAAGATTGTCGACCGCTTGGTCGAAAAAGAACAGGTCATCAAGGCCAGTGAACACTGGGAAGATGAAAAAGCACTGCTCTTGCCCGCGCAAATGTTCCGTGAAAGTTCAGAATTGGTGCAGAAACAGGCCAGCGGCTTTAGCTATGCCTTATTATCTTTGTGGCCGATCAACTCGCAGAATAAGCCCAAAACGCCGGCGGAAAAAGAAGGATTAAAGGCGGTTGCAGATAACCCCAAGCCGTTTTATAAGGAAGAAACTCTGGGCAAAAAACGTTATTTCACCGCCGTGTATCCTGACATCGCTGTGGCTCAAGCCTGTGTTTCTTGCCATAACGAGCATAAAGACAGCCCAAGGACTGATTTCAAATTAGGCGAAACGATGGGCGGTGTTGTTATTCGTATTCCATTAGATTCTTAAACCCCCACCCCACTGACCAATGCCATTAAGCCTGTCCCTTTGCTCGGAGGGACAGGCTTAATGGCATTGACCTTGCAAGTTTCCCCAGCAATCCCGCCACAGACATCTTACCTTTCCTTTTTTTTGCAATACAGCACAAAGAAAATAGGAGTCCAAGATTTATCTTGGGTTCTAAACAATGAAAACCTTAAAATATCAACTGGTTATTCTCTCAAGCCTTTTATTATGCATATTAGTAACACTGGTAGGCATAACAATTAATAGAGCGTTTGAAGAAAAAAAGCTTGCTAAAGAGTATGGCATCAAGAACCAAATTGCCGGACACCTAAATGCGGCGGCAGGATGGCAAGCCATTGAACGGGGACTTGGTGCCACCATACTCGGCAGTGCTGAAGGCGATTTATCACCCTTATTCTCGAAATTTATTGAAATGGGAAAAAAAGGAGACACTGAAGTCTTAGAAGCCAAAAAGTCTGCTGACAAACTGTTCGCTTTAACCAAAAATAAAGAATTTGATGAAAAACTCAATCAATGGCTCGAAAAATATAGGCTACTCCGATTGAGTCGCCCCAAAATCGCCACTGGCAAGATTTCCAAAAATGAATGGCTCAATATCACCACCGCTAACATTAATTATGAATTTAATCTGCGAAATTTTGCCTTTGTTCCGCAAAATAAGGAAGAACAAATACTCTATTTAAATAGCGTCCTGCGTCCTAAAGTGGCAAGGTTATGCGAATTTGCCGGACTGGAACGCGCTATTGTGGGTAATACCATTGCCAGCGGAGAACATTTTTCCAGTGAAACGATGAATAGAATCAAGCACTATCGTTCCATAGTGGAACAATCTCTTGATCAAGTCCTGCTTTTAAAAGGACAACCATCGACTTCAAACGAGATGGAACAAGCTATTGTCACCTTTGAAAAAGAATTTCTGCAATCATTTCAAATATTAAGGGAACAAGTCTTTGCTGCGAGCCAAAAACAAGAAGAGGTTATCAAGCTTGTTTCTACGCAAATCGCAAAGAAAAAAGCCTTTTTTCAACATTATTTAACGGGCATTTCTACCGAGTTGCTCAATCTCAGTCAGGAGTCCAGTGTAACGGCATTGGCTAAGGCTTTGACAGAAAAGGCAGATTTTGCACAACCGCTCAATGCGGTGGAAACACTATTTGAAAAATTTTCTCACATCAAAAAAGTCTATATGCAGATTCGGTATTTAGATAATACTGGACAAGAGCGGGTACGAGTTGATTTTGATGGTCATACCACCAAACTCATTCGCGGCAAAGAATTACAAAATAAGCGCAACAGATATTATTTTCAAAAATCAATCAATCTGTCACGGGGAGAGATATATTTATCACCGCTTGATCTCAACATAGAACATGGAAAAATTGAAATCCCCTTTAAACCCATTTTTCGCTTTGCAACCCCCGTCTTTATTGAGGGAAACAAGCGGGGTGGGATTATTATATTCAATTTTATGACCAACCTCTCCTTGCATAAAATCACACAGAACGATGAAACCCAAGACACTATTTTAGTGAACCAAGACGGATTTTATATCCACCATCCCGATGATACCAAAAAGTGGGGCATGATGGAACAACTCAATCGATCACACCATAATATAAAACAAGACTATCCTGAAGTCGCAGAACAGATACTTTCTGGAAAAGAAGGGACTGTGTGCTTAAAATCAGGAACATGGTTTGTCTATAAAGCGATATTTATCCATTCTGAAAATGAAACGGAGAATTTTTGGGTTATTCTCAAAATCATCAAAAATGTGGCATATCCTGTGGATGCTGCCACTTGGTTTGAAGCAGCCACAAAAGCCATAGATACAGGATTAGCCATTTCAAATGTTGCCGGTGAACAAGCCAATACAATTATGTTAGAGATCAAATCGGCTGCCAATCGCAATATGCTAATCAGCTTGTTTCTTGTGGTTTTTGTTTTATTGATTTTCTCTTTTTTCATTCAATGGTCAAAAAATTGCATTCTGACACCCATTCAAAAGCTGATTGACATCACGCAAAAGATGGCGGCTGGGGACTTTTCTCAAAGAGTCGCCAAAGAATCTGAGACTGAAATAGGAAAATTAGGCGCTTCCTTCAACAAAATGGCTGATGAATTGCAAAGTTCAACTCGGAACATTCTCGATGCTAAAGAACAGGCGGAATTAGCCAATCAGGCTAAAAGTGACTTTCTGGCAAATATGAGCCATGAAATCCGCACACCTATGAATGGTATCATTGGTTTGACCCACCTCGCTTTAAAAACCGAACTTACGCCGGAGCAACAAGATTATCTCACTCATATAGAATCTTCTTCTCAAGCCTTACTTGTTATTATTAATGATATTCTTGACTTTTCTAAGATTGAAGCCGGCATGTTGGACATGGAATCCGTTGATTTCTCTCTGGACCAAGTATTGCACCATCTTTCTAGTGTGCTAGGGATACGGATTGAAGAAAAAGGTTTGGAACTGCTTTTAGCGATTGATAGAAATGTCCCCCGTTATTTAGTGGGCGATACCTTACGGCTGGCTCAAGTGCTTATTAACCTGACTAGCAATGCCGTTAAGTTTACGGAGCAAGGTGAAATTATTATCAAAATAGAAGTGGTCACGCTCGAAACAGAACATGTGACTCTCCTTTTTTCGGTACAGGATACTGGTATTGGTATTTCACCAGAAGCCATTTCCCAATTATTCGAAGCTTTCACCCAAGCCGACACGACGACCACCCGCAAATTTGGGGGCACTGGACTTGGATTAGCTATCTGCAAACGCTTAGTAGAAATGATGGGCGGAAAGCTCTGGGTAACCTCCCAACAGGGCAAGGGAAGCACTTTCAGCTTTAGCGCTATTTTTGGTTATCAGGCTGAAGAACCTGTCTTGCAGCTACCGGAAGAGTTAGTCAAGCTGCGAGTTTTGATTGTAGATGATAATAAAACTTCACAAGCGATTTTGCGAGATGAATTAAGCACTTTGTCCTTGCAAGTGAGTGCTGTCGATTCCGGTGAAGCCGCGTTGCTCGCCGCCCAAACGCAGCCTTATGATTTGGTCTTTTTAGACTGGAACATGCCGGGCATGAATGGGATAGAAACGGCGAGACGGATCAAGGAAAAGGCTCATTTACCTAAAAAGCATAAGATTATTATGATGACCGCTTTATCTAGGAAAGAGTTCTTGAAAGAGACGGATAAAACTCTTATGGATGCTTTTTTAAGCAAACCGGTGACTCAATCGGTCTTATTTGAGACTATAATGAATCTGTTTGGAAAAAACCTTGCTAAAACGTCACAGTTATTAAAAAAACCGGTCTCCATAACTGCCGATCTCAATGCCATCAAAGGGGCGCGGATTCTGGTCGTTGAAGACAATGCGATTAATCAACAAGTCATACAGAAAACGATAGAAAGCGAAGGTTTAGTGGTGGCGATTGCCAACAATGGTAAAGAAGCGGTGATGATGGTTGACAATGTTGATTTTGATGCCGTATTGATGGACATGCAAATGCCAAAAATGGACGGCACGGAAGCCACTCGGTTAATTAGAGAAAAGCCTCGACATCAGGACTTGCCCATCATCGCCATGACTGCCCATGCTATGAGCGGAGATCGGGAAAAATTTTTGGCTGCCGGCATGAACGACTCTATCACTAAACCCTTTGATGTGGATCAGTTGTTTAGCGTACTTGAAAAATGGATCGTATCGAAATAGACAATGCCATATCGTGGCGGGCAATCCTTTATGGTTGCCCTTTTTGCCGGAGCAGGTTTGCAACCGGAGAGCGTGTCACAGCAAATTTTATCTCCAAAATCCTGACAAAATCAAAAAAGGTAGAAAAAATATACTAAAAATCAGCCTTGACGTGTTTTTGAGTGGATTTACTTCGTTACCAGAGGAGCAAAAAGGAGGGTAAAATTTCAAAAGCTAGTAAAAATGAGGCCTCTGTGTTTTTGAAGTGATTTCAAAAAGGAGAAAAACATAAAAAAAGATAAATAAATTAATATATTATATAAAAAAAACGGGTGCGTAGGACGCACCCTACACTCGCTCGGAGTCCAAAATTTATTTTGGACTCAGAGTTCATTTTTATCTTATCTCGGCAACTCCGAATACCCCATCAAATATTCATCCACTGCCTGCGCCGCTTGCCGCCCTTCACGAATAGCCCAAACAACCAGTGATTGTCCTCG
>JBDLJY010000038.1:0-28478 GCA_039714115.1 Pseudomonadota bacterium
CGGCTTCGCGGATATGTTCATCTTCATAACGCACAAAGCGTTTTTGAATAGCAGGATTATCATAAACAGTGGTTTGCTGGATAAATTCAGGGACTAATTTTTGTCCAGTTGGCGCATGACTGGTACGGTGTTTATAAAAATCTGGCAATCCAGCATCAACAATCGCTTGAGCGACTGCCTGACAGCCGTGACAACACATTGGTTGGGCTTTGCCGTCAATTGTGACGAATAAATTGAGATTGTCGGGGACTGGTAAGTCGCAATGATAACAGTGGGTTTGTGACATAATATTGACCCAGTTCGTAGTAGCAATGCCATATCGTGTCGGGCAACCACAAGGGATTGCCCCTACGAAAAATCACGTATCCTGTAGGGGCAATCCTTTATGGTTGCCCTTAAATTAATGGCATTGGTTCGTAGTAGGGGATTTATCCCCTACAATGTAAAATTTAATGTGTTTAGTTTAGAATAGACATTTTACACTCATCCCATAGGAACTTATTTATGTCAGCAGTAAAAATGCAAACCAATTATGGCACCATTGTCATACAACTCAATCCTGAAAAGGCTCCGAAAACGGTTGAAAATTTCTTGAATTATGTCAATTCAGGGTTTTACAATGACACCTTGTTTCATCGTGTTATTAGCAACTTTATGATTCAAGGCGGTGGCATGACGACGGGGATGCGTGAAAAAATGACCAATCCGCCGATTGAAAACGAAGCCGCCAACGGTTTGAGTAATACGGTAGGATCAATTGCGATGGCACGGACTTCTGAGCCACATTCAGCCAGTTCGCAATTTTTCATCAATGTTGGCGACAATCTCTTCCTGAATCATTCAGGGAAAACGGCGCAAGGTTGGGGCTATTGCGTGTTTGGCGAAGTCAGTGAAGGGATGGATGTTGTGAATAAAATCAAAGGGGTAGATACAACGAGTCGTGCAGGTCATCAGGATGTGCCTGTTGAAGATGTCGTTATTGAAAGTACTGAAGTTGTGTAAAATTTATGGTTCCCACGCTGGCGCGTGGGAACGATAAAAATTTGATATGATACTCGTATATGCCATAGTACAGGAAAACAATAAGTGGAGTTTAAAATCTTATGAGCCAAATAGTGTTAGAAATCCCAGATGAATCGCTACTCGCTTTAAAGTGGCCGCAAGAAAAAGCGGGTGAAGCGTTACGCTTGGCAGCCGCTGTCAAGCTCTTTGAGCTAGGACATCTTTCTTCAGGCACGGCTGCTAAATTAGCAGGCATACCTCGTGTTGTTTTTCTTACTAAGTTAGCCGACTATGATGTAAACACCTTTACCCTAACAAAAGAACAACTTGAAGGAGAAATACGTCTTGTCTGAATTTATTTGCAACACTTCACCCATGCAATATCTCCATCAGCTTGAACTTTTACATATTTTGCCAGAATTAGCGGGACAAATTCTTGTTCCAAAAGCTGTAGTACAAGAACTTGATGTAGGTAAAAAATTAGGCCTCAATCTGCCTGAACTTAGCACATTAGATTGGGTAACTGTCCGTCAACCTTCTAGCCTATCAGCATTGACTTTAGTAATAAACTTAGGGCGAGGAGAAACAGAAGTTCTCATGTTGGCATTGGAATCTAACGATCCCATTGTTATTCTTGATGATGGCCTTGCGCGGTGGATGGCAAAAACACTTAAAATACGATTAACGGGTACATTGGGATTTCGCCTAGCTCCAATGACTCGCACAGAAGTTCTTAGAATGGCTAACGAATTAGCATAAATTGCACTCAATGCAGCGTCCCGTCTACTCACTCGACGCTTTATCACAAACAAGAGGCGTAGAAGGAGAGATAAAATGACAACGATGAAAAGCGTAGTTGGCGTTTTGTGCGCTTTCTCAATAGCCCAAACAACATTGGCAAATTCAAATATAGTTGCGTACCCTAAGAACGGCCATTCTTATCAACGGATTGATACAGAAAAGACATGGCAGGATGCAAAATATTTTTGTCAAAAAGAGGGCGGATATCTAGCTACCATCACATCCGAAGCTTATCGTTCCCAAACAGGCGTAGGGTGCGTCCTACGCACCATCTTTCCCTCACTACACTGAGGGCGTACAAGGTGCGTAGGACGCTGGCGCGTGGGAACGATAAAAAAAATGATGCATGGATATAATTAATATAAACGAGAATTGGCTATGCTATTCTTTCGTGTTGAGGTGCCTTCATGAACGTCAACGAGGCTATATAAGTCTTGGTAGAGCGGCTGAATTACTTGGGATGACTTACAGTGAATTTTTTAACTTGTTAGGTCAAAAAGGACGCTCATTTATCAATGCCTCGCCAGAGGAACTAGAAGACAGTTATCAACATTTTAAAAAAATGATGGAGCAAGCGAATTGATGAACGTCATTTCTAATTCAAGTCCTCTTCAGAATGGTCAGACTGAAATCACGACACCTTTTAATCCTTCAGATGTTGATATGACAACTCGGCATCATACGGTTGATCTCCTAATGAATCGTATTCGGCGTCAGGAAATTGACTTGCAGCCGAGTTTTCAGCGTAAAACCGGCATTTGGGATGTCACACAAAAAAGCAGTTTGATTGAGTCTTTGTTGTTACGCATTCCTATCCCAGCTTTTTACATTGCTGCGGATACTAAAGATGATTGGATTATTGTAGATGGGCAGCAACGCTTGCATACCTTGTATAATTTTATCCATAAACAAGCCTTTGTCCTAAGCAATCTTGAGTTTCTTAATCATTTTAATGCCATGGGTTTTTCTCAGTTGCCACGCAATATGCAAAGGCGAATTTTAGAAACAGAATTTGTGATTCATGCCATTGAACCGGGTACACCTAAAGAAGTCACTTATACCATTTTTAAGCGTATTAATACAAGCGGTTTACCGCTTTCTGCCCAAGAAATCCGTCATGCGCTTTATCAAGGAGCATCAGTTGAATTTTTAAAAAAATTAGCTGACAGTAAACCTTTCAAAAGGGCTACTAATAATGACATTATTGATGATCGTATGACTGACCATGAGTGTATTTTGCGATATTTGGCTTTTGTTATGAAACCCATAGAACGTTATGATAAGTTGCGTGACATGAATGCTTTTTTGTCACAAACAATGGTGCATCTTAATCAGGCATCACCTGAACTTTTTGAAAAACTTCAACGGGATTTTTATAAATCCATGACAGCCGCCCGCAAAATTTTTGACAAGCAAGCCTTTCGCAAACGCTATAAAAAGCGTCAGTATCGAACTCTGCCTATCAATAGAGGATTATTTGAAACATGGTCCGTTGAACTTTCCAAATGTAACCATAAACAGATTGAGACATTATTCAAACATCGTGCGGTAATAAAAGAACGTTTCATTCAGTTAATGGCTGGAAATTATTTGCCCACCGGGGTAGGAAAGAAAGAAAAATTTACTTTTGAGCAGTCGATTTCTGAACATACTTTTAACAATGATAGAGTGTCTTTTCGTTTCAAAGTTATTCGCGGTTTTATTTCAGAAATACTTAAGGAGTTTTCGTGATTACCCAACTGAATATTCATAATTTTAAATGTTTTCCTAAGTTAAATCTTGAACTAGCACCCATGAGCTTACTTTCAGGGTTGAATAGCACCGGTAAGAGTTCAATTTTGCAATGTTTTTTATTACTTCGTCAATCATCTCGACATTCAACAATACGCTTAAAAGGTGAGTTGACCAACATAGGGCAAGCCTCTGATGCCTTTTGTGCGGATGCGACTGATGATCAGATGATTTTTGAGCTGTACACCAAAGAGCATGATCCCATGAAATGGGAATACAATTTAGAGGACAAAACTTTTGTGACGGTCTCTATGCCTGATCCTCAGAACGACCTTGCTTTGTTTAATAATTATTTTCATTACCTGAGTGCCGACCGTTGGGGACCACGACTCACGACCCCTTTGTCTGATGATGATATTCGTCTAGGAAATTTAGCCAAAGATGGTCGATATACAATTCATTATCTGGCCGAAAATCGCAGTAAGCTGTTGCTGAATCCTGATATCCCATTACGTGAAGAGGAAGCCGGTGAGACTTTATTTCGTCAAGTGCAGTCTTGGTTAGGAGAGATTTCACCGGGCACACGTATTGAACCACAATTGATTAGAGGTGCTGATATTGGTACGATAAATTTTTCATTTGAAGGAGAAGATGGCCTTTCTCCACCATTTAGACCAACCAATGTTGGCTTTGGTTTAAGTTATACTTTACCCATTATTGTGGCGTTATTATCACTTCCCAAAGGAGGTTTAGTCCTGCTGGAAAATCCTGAAGCGCATTTACATCCTAAAGGACAAACTATCATGGGAAAACTGATGGCACAAGTTGCGGCTGCGGGAACTCAGGTTATTGTGGAAACTCATAGTGACCATGTACTTGATGGGATACGGCTTGCTGTTTTTGAGGGTCTTATCAAGCCGATGCAAACCTGTTTACACTACTTTGACCGTAGTGAAGATGGCAAAATTAGGTTGTTGACACCAAAAATTAATGAAGAAGGGCGTATTGATCATTGGCCCGACGGTTTTTTTGATGAATCTGTCCGTAATTTGGCGGCTTTAGCGTCACGTCGTCGTCGTGAACGCCGAAAGGGGAAATGATGGAAGCGGAACTGGTTTTTAATGCTCTTTCTATTACCACTGCCCCAACAAAAGAAGTCGCCAGAACATGGTTGACTGACATGATGGAAGCGGTTGCAGATTTGATTGATAAGGAAATTAATGGCAAGCAGATTTGCAAAAGAGCGATAAAGTCTGATAAAGATTTTTATGAAATTGATTTGACAGAGGATTATGGTTATCAGGAATGGTTGGAAGATTTTCTGGTTGATCGGGAACTCCAAGTCCTCGCTTTACAAATTGAGCATAGATGTCCGGTTCATCAAGACTTAAAAACGGATGCGTATGATGATTTTTTGGGTTCAGAATTTGTTTTAAAAGAAATCCCAGAGACGGAGGTGACAGCCTTGGGTGTTGCACTTCTCCACGATGGTATTGCTGTCAGTTTGCCTTCTAAGCCTCGTTGGTGTCAGTCTAAAATTGAGATAGTGCAACAACTTTATGATGATGAATCAGAACAACCTCATCAAATCAATCACCGAGTCAGACAAGTATCTCATCCTGATCATGTTGATTTTGCTATCAGAGATTGGCAACACAGTTTAAGTCAAAAAATCAAAAGCGTTAGTGAGTTTATTGAGCAATGGAAAATCGTCTTTAGCCATTTGGACAGATGCGAAGAGTATGAAAAAAAGATGTTGCCCCATTTGCAGGATAAAAAAACGCTCAAGTCGGTTTTACATCGACTATGGCAATTGGATAATGTCTGTCACAATTGGGAAACCGAGCCCGTTTATCCTATGAATGCCCGTCCTGAAAGCAGACAAACAATGAAAGTCAAAAAATTGGCCCAAATGCGTCAAGCGACTTGTCCACATCAAGGTGAACAAGATTTTATTATGCATTGTGAGATTGAGCCGAAAGGTTATCGCCTTTACTGGTTAATTAATCAAGATTGCTATCGAATGACGATAGGTTATATTGGGCCTCATTTGGAAACGGCAACTTTTAAAGCTCAATAACTCATGTTACGCATAAAGAATGATAGCCAAAGTGCGGTTGGGCAAGGATTCAAGGCGGTGGCATGACGACGGGGATGCGTGAAAAAATGACCAATCCGTGAATCATTCAGGGAAAACGCCGCAAGGTTGGGGCTATTGCGTGTTTGGTGAAGTCGTAGATGGGATGGATGTTGTGAATAAAATCAAGGAGGTGGCGACAACGATGAGTGCTGGTCATCAGGATGTGCCTGTTGATGATGTCGTTATTGAAAGTGCTGAAGTTGTGTAAACCTTAAATTAAGGTTCGTAGCTTTAGCGACTTGGTAGGCGATAAATCGCCTACTACGAACTTATAAATTTATTTGCAACACTTCACCTATGCAATATCTCCATCAGTTTGAACTTTTACATTATTAAAGGGAGAAGATGCTCAAGCATGGATATTGCGTCTAAGAAGTGGTGATGCCACTTAGAGTCTCCCCCTCTGTTGGTTTTAACTACAATTCTTGATGTCGCTGTTTTTGGACTCCGGCTCAATAGTCCAAATAGTTGTTGGGATTATTATCCACCCCAACCTACACGCCAATGCCATTAGGTTAAGCAAGAACTACAGGGCATGGCTTATCCTTTCTTATATCTAATCCTTGTAGTTATTGGAAGATTTTGTTATAGGAGGCAAAAAATGAATCAGCTTGAACCCGAATTGGAGCAAAACCTACGCAATGCAAATTTGTGGTGGCAAAATATCCCTCAGCCATTGCTGCCTCCTTTGAAACGTTGGGCTTTTGAACCCGTACTTAAGCGCTTGAAAGGAGGAATGACCCCGATTGTTGCTTTGCGTGGTCCACGTCAAGTGGGTAAAACCACGCTGGCACAACAAATTATCCAACATCTGTTAGATGACGGAGTCTCTGCCACGCATATTTTGCGGGTGCAATTTGAGGATTTACCCACATTTACTCCACAACAGGAACCCATTTTACGAATTGCTTATTGGTTTGAACAACATATTTTAGGCAAACCCTTCAATACAGTCGCCCATGAAGGACAATTAGCCTATCTCTTTTTTGATGAATTGCAAAATATAAGCTTTTGGGCTCCGCAACTCAAATATTTGGTTGATCTTAATTCCGTGCGAGTGATGATTACTGGCAGTTCTGCGTTACAGATTAAAAAAGGGCAAGATAGTCTAGCTGGGCGACTGAGTACGATAGAAATGGGTCCATTATTCCTGCGAGAAATTGCGGCTTTACGTGAATGGGGTGATATACCCGCTTTTTTACCTTTCAATGGTTTCTCCCAATTAAAAAGGCAAAGCTTTTGGCAAGATTTACGGCATTTTGGACAAAAACATCAGGAAATACGACATAAGGCTTTCGCTGCTTTTTCTAAACGCGGTGCTTATCCCATCTCACATCTTTATGCTCAAACTCCTTGGGAAGAAGTCGCGGCTCAATTAAATGAAACGATTATTCGCCGTGTCATTCAACATGATCTGGCAGAACAAGGCGATGAACGTTTATTAGAAGAGATTTTTCGCTTAAATTGTCGTTATATCGGACAAACTCCCACTCCAAAGCTTTATATTAATGAAATTCAAAACATTTTGCATACCCAGATGAGTTGGCAACGTATATTGACTTATTTACATTTTTTAGAAGACACGCTACTTTTTCGCTTAATTGAACCACTCGAATTAAGGTTAAAACGTCAACGTGGTACTTCTAAATTATGCTTATGCGATCATATCTTACGAGCCAGTTGGTTACAAGAAATGATCCCTATCACTGAAACAGAACTCTCTATAAATCCTCATCTTTCGGTTTTAGCAGGGCATATTGTTGAAAGCGTCGTAGGCTATTTTATCAGTTCTATATTAGGGTTAGATGTCGCTTATTTTCCAGAGCGAAAACATGAACCAGAGGTTGATTTTGTATTAACGATAGGTGAGCAACGTATTCCTATAGAAGTTAAATATCGAAAAAAAATTGAATTTTCTGATATACGAGGCTTACTGAGTTTTATTGAACGCCCAATTTACCATGCTCCGTTTGGCTTACTTATTACTCAAACTGAATCCATCACTATTGATGATCCACGTATCGTACAAATGCCATTGTCTAGTTTTTTGCTTATGCGGTAAAATTAATCGTAGGGGCGGGCAACCATAAAGGATTGCCCTTACAGTAGACGTGATATTTTGTAGGAGCATACCCTATCGGGTTTGCCGGTTTATCATAATGGCATTGAGTCCAAAACCCCTACCTTTAGTTCAATGCCATTAAGTTAAGCTTTTTTTGTAGTTGCCCACCTGCCCCGAAACGGTGGCTTTAAAATGCCTACGCAGTTAACTACTCAATGCCAGTATAATAAAAATACAACTTATTGATTTTAAAACACAAATTGCAAAACAATCCTGTACCGAAGAATTGAGGGATCGGATTTTTGACGGAGCTTGGACATAGCCAAAAAAAATAAGATTCATCTCAAGGGTCAAAGTTGTTATTTTTTTCTTTAAAAATAAATCATTTATCCTTAACTTAATGGCATTGACCCTACGCTCGCTCCGGAGTCCAAAATTTATTTTGGACGAGACACCCAAGATAAATCTTGGACTCCTAGATTATAGCAAATCCGAGGCTCCGTATTGGCCTGTGAGATACTCCGTTAAGTAGCACATCGGATTAACGGCATGAAAAGGGTCTGACGAAAAAATGACAATCATATTCAATCGTCAATTGACCGTTTATCGGTTAAATTCGACCGTTCATATCATTGCTTCTGAACATGGTGTATGAACATAGTATATAGTTGTTCTCGTTCACCACGAGACTTTGTTCCGAGCGAGATCAGTCTCCCACGCGGGCGCTCCATAAAAGCGAAAATAATTGGCTTTATATTTGAGTGCCCCGTGTACAACATGGCTGCGCTTGTTTTTTTCTATACCGTTTAGTAAAATGCACATCTTTCTTATCGTAAATTTTAGAGGTTAATAAAATAACGTAATGTCCAATTTATTTATCCCGGTAGTTTTTGGCGTAGCAGCCATAGCGAGTTACAAGATAGCTAAATATTACAATAAGCTTTCTGAAAAAAAACTTGCGGAAAAAGCCGAAAGTCAAGAGCGCACGCCTAAACCTTTATCTGACGAACCAACATCTCAAACACCCTCACCGGAGCAACAAGGTGTTGTAACTCAGCAACCTGTCACAAGTGATCCTGAAAAAAATGACAGTGATGCTGTCAAAACAGAAAATGGCTCAACGGATAAACAGGGAGAAAAGTCTCAGACAGATAAGCCGCCAGAAGATTCATCAGCCGTTGCGGGTTCAGACAGCTCACAACCAGAAGGCGATAACAAGAAAGATGATTCTGGCTCTGAACAAGAACCCTCAGCGGAGCAACAAGGTGTTGTAACTCAGCAACCTGTCACAAGTGTTCATGGAAAAAATGACAGTGATGCTGTCAAAACCGAAAATGGCTCAATGGATAAACAGGGAGAAAAGTCTCAGACAGATAAACCGCAAGAAGGTTCATCAGCCGATACTGATTCTGACAACAACAGCTCACAACCAGACGGCGATGAGAATAAAGATCAATCTGGCTCTGATCAAGAACCCTCACCGACAAATGAGCAGCAAGCTCCGGGTGCGTCCCACGCACATTCTTGATGTCGCTGTAGGGCGTTCCAATTAAGTTAAGACAAACCTGACAGGTGTCAAAAACCTGTCAGGTCAATCGGAGTTTACAACGACCTGCCAGGTTTTGGATACCTGGCAGGTCTGATTTTGAGGGGTTTATCATACTGGCATTGACCCTACGCTCGCTCCGGAGTCCAAAATTTATTTTGGACGAGACGCCCAAGATAAATCTTGGACTCCTAGATTATAGCAAATCCGAGGCTCCGTATTGGCCTGTGAGATACTCCGTTAAGTAGCACATCGGATTAACGGCATGAAAAGGGTCTGACGAAAAAATGACAATCATATTCAATCGTCAATTGACCATTTATCGGTTAAATTCGACCGTTCATCTCATTGCTTTTGAACATGGTGTATGAACATAGTATATAGTTGTTCTCGTTCACCACGAGACTTTGTTCCGAGCGAGATCAGTCTCCCACGCCGGCGCTCCATAAAATAATAAGTCAAGAGCGCGAAAATAATTGGCTTTATATTTGAGTGCCCCGTGTACAACATGGCTGCGCTTGTCTTTTTCCATACCGTTTAGTAAAATGCACCTCTTTCTTATTGTAAATTTTAGAGGTTAATAAAATAACGTAATGCACTCTTTATTTCCCCTGCTACTTGTCGGAGCAGGCATAGCGATTTTGAAGATACTTGTCGGAGTAGGCATAGCGACAAAACTCAAAAAAAAACCTGCGGAAAAAGCCGAGAGTCAAAAGCCCACGCCTAAACCTCAAGCACTCACCTTAGCATTAGTGCTAACAGGTAAAGAATTGGCGACAGTTCAAGCGCCAACTTCATTAACATTGGACAGCTTAGTCACATTGCTCGAAAAAGCGAGCTATTTTTTGTGTACGCCTGATTTCAATACTACTCAATCTCAATTGAGTTTTGAAAAAAGTGACATTGATTGTGACTCTGAACAACAGCATGTTCTTGTCACAATCCACTTTGAGCATACCCTCCCACTTGTCCAAGGCAAAACATTTAGAAATAAACTGGAAATGCTCCATTTTTTACGCAAGGGCAGTAGCCACTTTGAAATTAAGACGATGCAGCCTTTATCTCAGGTGAGTGGTTTAAGTAAAGCAGGTTTTATCCGTACTTAGGGCACGAGTGCAAGGCGTACCTTGCACTTTTCCAAAATCAAAACATGGGAATAGTGATGTCAAAAACGCTTAAAGAGATATTTGATACCAAATCGCAACAAGTTGAAAACGACTACGCAAAGTGGTACGAAATTTACCATGAAAAAATGCAGCCACTACTCGGCGACTCTGAAGAAACCAGGAGCATTGTTAAAACCGATAGGGCTTTGCTGGCGGCGATAGAGAAGTTTACCAATGAAATCAAAAATCCCCGTATTATCTTAGCAACCTCTGGGACAACCAGCGGAGGTAAAAGTTCTCTGGTGAATTTGCTCTGTGGCGCAGAAATCATGCCGGTGGCGGTGCAAGAAATGAGTGCAGGCACGGTGGTTATCGATCATCATCCGACAAAACGCCATTTAAAAATTCCGCACGTCGAAGGTTTACCCGCAGAAAATTGTGGTGAATGGGCTGATTTGACAAATGATGATATTCGTCAACGATTGCAAGCAGTTATGGAACAATATCGTCAACTCCGTGAAGAAAACCGCGAGCCACCGGCTCCCCGCATTGAGGTACAATACCCAACCCGTTTGGGCAGGCGCCCAGATTTGGCTGGATTGCCCAAGGGGTTTAAGTTACGCATTATTGATTTACCAGGCTTAAAATATGTCGCGGACGATCATAATAGGCAAGTGATTCGGGACGAAATCAAGCCAGCTTTGTGTCTAGTCACTTACAACAGTGAAGAAACTGATCCGAACAAGCAGCAGGAGTTGCTTAATGAAGTCGTTACCCAAGTACGAGAAATGCGGGGAACACCAGCCCGGATGTTGTTTGTGTTAAACCGTATTGATGTTTTTCGTCGTGATGGAAACTGGCAAGAACAGAGTAAAAAATTCATTGAAAAAGTCACAAAGGACATACGTGGCTCTGTCGCTAAAGCATTACCTGAATACAAAGAACAAGCGCAAGAACTCCGCTCTCAACCTTTAAGCACTTATCCTGCTTTACGCGCTAATCAAGTGTTGGAAAACCCGTCTGCGGAACTCAGTATCCAAGCACTGGAAAAAATTGACAAAAATTTTAGTGCCTTAATGCCTGAAGAAATCGTTGACGAACTGCCACGCAAAATCAGCAAATGGTCCGAGAGTGAGCGTAAACAAGTGGCAGAAGCCGTTTGGCGTGAGTCTTATGGTTATGAATTTGATGAAACACTTCGCCGCCATATTCATGATAATCTGCCACAATTATTATTGCCTCATCTCGTGAAATCCGTGACTGATGCCGCCGGTGAAGCATTCACTAATGCTCACCAAATTGCCCATGCTCGCATCAACGCCACAGAAGAGCGTTACCAAGCAGAGTGTGAGCGTCTAGATCGCATTGGTGTTGACTTGCAACAATTGCGCGAAGAGTCAAAACAAGAATTGTGTGAAATTGTGAACTTTTCTGAAGAAGAAAATAATGATTTTTACGCACTCTTAACTGATATGGCTGATCAATTACAAAAAAACTATGAATTACCTGACGGCAGTTTGGTGCCGTTGTACGACTGGATGAGAGAATTGGGCAATGCTGTAGAGAAATTCTTTAGCTCTATTTACGATGCTATTTTAGAGGAAAAAAAACCACAAGGACAACTCATTGACTCCTTACCGCCACAAGAACGTGAAGCTCTTGATCAAGTTTTAATGCACTTGCAAGAATCAGGTTACGGACGATATGCGGATAATGGTGGTCATTTTAACGAGACGGCAAGTCAAGATGAAAAAAATCAATTAAGGAAGATGAATGAGTCGCTGAATGAACTGGCAGAGGTACTTGTTAGCAGTCTGAAAATGCTGCTTGAACGCATTGTGGAACTGGAAGCCGAACGTATTCTGGATGCGCTCCAAATTTTTACAGAGAAATATGCTCATTTTCTGAGTGAGAAAGCCCAAACGATTGCCTCTGATTTAGCCGTAGCGATGACAGCTTCAAAGTTAGTCCGTGTCAAACAAAGATTACTGTTGAATTTTAAATTCACCGCTGGTTTCCCAATTCACCAAAAACAAAGGGATGTAAAAATAGGTGAAAAACAAGTGAAGCTAGGCGAAGAAAGGCGTTGGTACACTTTGTGGCTTCTCAAAAAATCTGTTTATGAAAAACAGGACGTGTATGAAAAACGGGATTACGAGTCGGCAGTTATTCCCAGTCTAATGGATATTATGACTATTTTCATAACTCAGGCAAAGGCTTCTCGCCCTGAAGCTGAATTTGTTAGATGGTTGCGCGATCAGCTTGATGAGTTCTTAAAAGGCATTGATAAAGATCAGGAAGATATGTTGAAAAAGTATCGCCATCGTCTTGATCAAGCCATGCAAGAAGCCACGCAGGAAAATGAACAGAATCTGGCTCAGTGGCAACCGATTGTCGATGAGCTGGCGAGTTTGAATGAAAAATTGCCTGAATTGTCAAAGGTGGATTATTAAGTTTAGTTTGGGCGTCTTGGACTCCGGAGTCCAAACTTTAGTTTGGGTGCCCAAGATAAATCTTGGACTCCGACAAATCTGAATTATCAAAGATGGAGGATTATTTTAATATGTCTAAGATTGATGACTTAGTGAATAAACTCGAACAAGAAGCTGGTAAAGCTCCTAAAGGCGTTTTATATCACGCGGTTAAAATAGTAGCTGACGAACAAAGAAAAAATGCTGATAATTTTTTGTCCTCATCCTCAATCACTGCCAATGATTCCTTAAATAAGGACAGGAATACATTCATAAACAAATTTGGTTTTCATAATAAATTTTTAAAAACATTCATCGTTAATAGTGTTTCGTTCCAGTTTGTTTCTAAGGAGATTTATGAGTATTTCTTATTAGTCGCGTATTTTATCGTCTCGTCTGATTTTGATTTAAAGGCAGAACCCAAACAAGATACCGAGAAAACAACAACCGAGCCTCAAGAACAACCTGCGTTTAAAAATCTCACACTGGCATTGATCCTAAACGGAAAGGAAACAAAGGACATTGCTCAAGCTGAAACCCCATTAGATTTGGAACAAGTCAAGGATTTGCTTGACAAAGCCAGCTATTTTTTGTGTACTTCTCAACAAGAAATGAGCGAGATTCAGACAAAACTGACTCTTGATAACCGCGAAATTGATCACGACTCTGAGCAACAACAGGTTTTTGTCCCCATCCAGTTTAAGCAGGACAAACCGCTAAAAACATTCGCAACAAAACTAGAGCTAACACACTACATTCGTCATGGCAGTTCTGAATTCAAAATTGAGACTATGCAATGTTTAGCGCAAATAACTGGACTGACTAAACGGGGCTTTATCCGCACTTAGGAGTTAAAAAAAATGGATTGGTCACAAACCGCCTCACATTATCAAACATTTCATTCGGCAGGATTTGGTGCTTATCTTTATCAAGAACTCAAGCGTTTGCGTGATCGATTTGCCAGTCTCGACTATGTGTGGGCGGGCGTCGCCATTAACGAATATGAAGCCGAGAATCCGAAACTTTTGAACGAATTACCTTCAGAACTCAAAACCCCAATATTTGATGTTGAAATCTCAGAACGTTTACGACAACTACGCTTGGAACTAGAAAATGCAAAAGACAAAGAATTATAATAATTATGTCCGATCCCTTTCACTGGTAGGGACAACTTCCTGCGGTAAAAGTACGATAGGCAATCTCCTGAGTGGTAGTTATGTTTTGCCTTCGGGTGTTCAAGAAACAACAACCAGTGTGATTGAACTGCGCCAAAGTGCCACTTGCTATATACCAACGATGTCATGTATAGATATAAACAACAATGATAAATTGTGCGAGACACGCTTAAAGTCTCATGCTGAAACGAGAGCTTGGATTGACAATGCGATGAACTTTCCTGGCTCGACAAAGATTCTTTTACAAATCGGTATCCCTCAAACTCGGCGAGAGACACAGACGTTTATATTAGGAAGAGTACCCATCTCAGAAGCATTAAATCTCACACAAGGATTGACGATTCGTGATTTTCCTGGATTTCAGTACGAAAAAGACAGGAATCGCCTTAAATTAATAGAGCGACATTTAGAAAACGATGATGTCATTCTATTTATCTTTAATGCTGAAGAAACGGATTCAATAAAAGAAGTTCAGCTACTCAAAGCCCTCTTTAATTTACTGCATCAACAAGGTAAAAATTGGCAATCTATCTTATTTGTTTTAAATCGTAAAGATGCTTTTTCTCGGGATTCAGAGCCCCAGAATGCACTTCAACAAGCATTAAAAAACCGCCAAACCAGAATCAAAAAGCTGATCAATGAGACTTGGAAATCGACGCCAAGAAAAAACGACTTAACAATCATTCCACTGTCAGCCGGTTTTGTATTGGCAACCGAAATGCTAAGTTGGCATAATAAAACGCTCACAAAATATGAACGTGAACATTTCCAAAATCATATCGCAAAAGAGGGTATTGCTTTGTTGTCTGAGAAAACTAGGGACAGTTTGCCAAGATCGGTGAAAAAGTGGGATTTTATCCATTGGAACAGAGTTTATCGAGAAATGTATTTGAGCAGTGGGTTAGCTGATTTTATTAATACATTACAGGTAAAATTAAGCACGTAGGTTGGAGCACAATCAAACCTGCGAATACCCCGCATGAAATATGAGGACAACAAAATGAGCACACTAAAAGACGGTTCACATATCAAAGTATTTCGAGGATATTATTACCATCACGGAATATACATTGCTGGGAATCAAGTGATCCACTATGATGGTAATCCTTTTAGCCCTGGTTGTATTTGTGAATGTTCCCTTGAATATTTTGCGGATGGCGGGACAATTGAAATCGTAACGCATGATAATGGTCATAATCCCGATGACGTCATAAGACGCGCTCGCAGTCGTTTAAAGGAGAAAGAGTATGATCTGCTTTTCAACAACTGTGAACATTTTGCCAATTGGTGTGCGATTGGAAAAAAACAGAGTCAGCAAATCTCAACGTATGCTGTTGTTGGGGCCAAAACGGTGGCAACAGTTGCAGCCCGCAAATACGCCACAAAAATCGCCTTTCGCGAAGCGACACCATGGTTACTTGCGGCAGATGCAGCAGAAATTGTCACTTCTCAGGTGGCAGAAAGTACTGGCGCTCCTAAGGAAACGGCGACAACTGTCGGACAAACTGTTGGGCTTGGAGCCTCAGTAGGTATAGGTGCGGCTATTGGAGGACCTATCGGGGCAGCTGTGGGCGCGGGTTTTTGGGGAGCGGGTTTGGTAGTGGAGGAGCTATTTAATGATTAAATTGCCAAAATTTAAGCGAGGGCAGTACCCACTTTTAAATTCAATGCCATTAAGCCTGTCTCGACGTTAGGAGATATCTAAGGATAAATTATTGATTTTAAACTAAAAAAAACTATTTTAAGAACAGATTTGGGTTTTTTTTTAACATAGATGCTCCGTTAAAAATCAGATTTTTACGTCTTCTCTCCAATAAAATCAATCAGTTGTCCTTAGATCTCTCCTAACGTCGAGACAGGCTTAATGGCATTGACGTAGAGGATAGATAGCCCTCTACTATATATATAGATCAAAATTAAGCCGAGCTGCAAACCTAGCATCACGTACATAATGGATTATCCTTTATTATAAACAATTAGTTCTTTTAAAAACGTAGCATTATAAATATCCATCAAATTTTTAGAGACAATCCCCTCCCCGTCAATTTGAGTTAGTTTTAGACGTGCGAACTAACTCAAATTCAGATGATCTCCGCTCCGCTCCGTTACTTCGTTTCACGGACGAATCTTTCGTCGAACCATTTCTCAAAACCTTTTAGAGATGATCTCACCAGATAGTTTTTCGTAAATCCGCTGTACTAGGGATTAAAGTTTATGGACTCCAATATAAACAGGGCACGACAGATTAAAGTGATTAGCATGTTAACAGTATTGAGCCAATCCCTTCATTTCGTAAATTCCTGTACTCATGTTTTGGGATAGCTTTTTTAAAATGCGGAGCGAAACCCACCATGACAAAATATTAATATATATAAGAGCCGTATGAAGCCGATCTGGAAATGAGGGGTAAAATTCAAGAATCAAATAAAAACAAGGCATTACATGTTTATCATTTTAGTACAAAGTCTTTTTAGATTGTTCCGGCGCGTCGAATGTACATTTATTGATACCGTTATAGATTAGCTTAATTGCCAATCGCCCAAAATAAAAACCAAGCCGAGCGTAGGTGCGTCCAATCCACGCGCCAGTGTCGAGTGAAGGAGGGAACTCATTGAGGGATCTGATTTCTTTAACTAATGTTTTAATTCTCGCCGTCGTTTAATCAGATAAAAGAGATATTAGCTTGTCTTTTTCCATACCATTTAGTAAGATGCATGTCTTTCTTCTCGTAAATTTTAGAGGTTAATAAAATAACGTAATGTCCCCTTTATTTATCCCGGCAGTTTTTAGCGGAGCAGTCATAGCGGGTTACAAGATAGCTAAATATTACAATAAGCTTTCTGAAAAAAAACCTGCGGAAAAAGTCGAGAATCAAGAGCGCACGCCTAAACCTTTATCTGACGAGCCAATATCTCAAACGCTCACCTTAGCATTAGTGCTAAAAGGTAAAGAATTGGCGACAGTTCAAGCGCCATTAACACTGGACAGTTTAGTCACATTGCTCGAAAAAGCAAGCTATTTTTTGTGTACGCCTGATTTCAATACGGCTCAATTGAGTTTTGGGGAAAGTGACATTGATCGTGACTCTGAACAACAGCATGTTCTTGTCAAAATCCACTTTGAGCATCCACTTGTCCAAGGCAAAACATTTAGGAATAAACCGGAAATACTCCATTCTTTACGCAAGGGCAGTAGCCACTTTGAAATTAAGACGATGCCGCCTTTATCTCAGGTGAGTGGTTTAAGTAAAGCAGGATTTAAGTCATTTTACGTGCAAAGTCGTGGGGTTTCCCATGACTATGATTACCAATGGAAAAAAATCACTCCCGACGAACAGCAGCAAGACGATGCTGAGTTTATATTGGCTCTAAATGAGTTCTTGGACACAGAATATGAGCCTTTTTCATTACTGATAGCGCGTACTGAAGAGGGCTTGTGTTTACTGATAACTGGGCTACGGTCAAATCGAAAATATTTTCAGAACCGTGTTATCATAAATTCTCTTGCTTTTATTTTTGATGAAGATGAGGAGCGAAAATTACGCGGACTCGCGGTTCGATTTTTAGGCGATGAAGTAGAAAGCATCCGCGATAAACTTGATCAAATCATTATTGACGATGATAAGCTTGGATTCCGTGTTGAATACGAGGGTTTTCATCGGTTATTTTCTGACAAAGGCAATGCCAGTAACGACGGCAAGCCACAAGAAGACGAGTGTAAGATAGGTAATAATAATCAGATATTGCTGTCTGAGCTAGCCGAAATTTTAGGCAACACTCCGTTACCAAAACGACAAGGAACATTAGTGGTGGTAACAGGCATTAAAAAGCCTGATAAACTGGCAAATGTATGGAGGGCTTTATGCTTATTTGATAAATCTCAAGATTGGCGAACATTGGCGACTCAAAAAGAGAAAAACCATCATAACAAGATTTTTGATTATCCTCAGATTATAGTTGATCATATTAGAGTTGGAGCCGCCAAACTCAAAAACTTCAGACCCAGAATGAAGTCCTAGCTCTGAACAAGAACCCTCACCGACAAATGTTTCGACCAGCGGGATAAATCTTAATGGTGGGCGTTCCGTAACGAGGTTTCGTGGAGAGATGGTGCGTAGGACACACCCTACGCTCGCTCGTCCAAGTTAAAACTTGGACTCCGACAAGCACTCAAAAAAAAGTTACAATGCTAAAGTCACTATATATTAAAAATTTTCGCCTGTTCAAAGAATTGAAAATTGAACGCTTGGCGCGAGTGAACCTGATTGTTGGAAAAAATAACTCGGGGAAAACAGGTTTATTAGAAGCGTTATTAATATACGCAACTAACGCCGCGCCCGATTTACTTGAAGCTTTAATTTCTCAACGCTCTGAAAATTGGGAAACAAAGGCTGAAGATAATCCACTACGTCACCTTTTTTATGGTCGTCGCTTTCCACACGATGAGGGTATTAAAATCGGCCCTTTGAACCCTCCAAATAATAGAATACATCTGCGTACTCGTCACTATCAAAGGCTTGAAAATGAACAGGGCGCACGCCGTCTTATGCCAATTGATGAAGAGCATAGCAAGGATTTAGTTGATATATTCATGGCTTTGGAATTTCAAGAAACTGGTGACAGTAAGCCTTTACTATTATCTTCGATGGACGCTCAAAGATACTTTCAAACACCCAAGGCTAAGATGGATGTTGAATTTGTGTCCACTGGGCGCAATAGCAAGCGGATTGCTGAACTCTGGGACAATATTAATTTAACTGATTTAAAAGAGGAGGTAGTCGCGGCTCTAAAAATAATAGAACCCTCGATTAGAGATGTGGGATTAACGATTGGCAATGATAACAAAAGATTTGTGATTGTACGGCTTAACGATTCATCGGCTCGACTTTCATTAGAGAGTTTGGGTGAAGGCATGAGTCGTCTCTTTCATTTAACGCTGGCTTTAGTCAATTCGAGTAACGGCTTTCTCCTCATAGATGAATTTGAAAATGGCCTACATTACACCGTACTACCTCTGGTGTGGAAATTGATTTTTAGATTGGCTAAAGATTTGAACGTTCAAGTGTTTGCGACGACACATAGCCACGATTGTGTGACGGCTTTCCAGGCGGCTTCTCAAAACAATGAAGAAGCAACGTTATTTCGTCTGGGACGTAGTGTCCGTTCAAGTGATAATGGCAAAATCATTGCCATAGAATATGATCAAGAAGAATTACAATTGGTGGCACAATCGGAAGTACGTGGATGAACAAATCTAAGTTAATTGTTGAAGGACAGGCGGATACTCTCTTTTTTGAAGCCTTGATAGAAAAAGAGCAGTTATCCATAGATGTTGAGCCGCATTATGGTGTGACCAAAATACCAATCATATTATCTAAGTAAGCGTAGGGTGCATCCTACGCAGCATCTTTCCATGATCTTAACTGTACCCCGCTTGTCCATTGCACTGGGCAAAAAAAATGCTGTTACGAGTTTGCACCTCATAACAGCTAAATATTTTCAAAAACAGAATGGCGTATGATATCAGGAGCGTTTTTGCACCTGCCTGCTAATGCTTATCGTTACTAAGCTTTTTTTTATTATGGAACTGTATAACCTGCTCCAGGCCCGTCATTTATGGGAGGTTGCCCATCTTGATCATGTGGTACACCAATCAAGCAAGTTCCTTCAGTTGTATTGCCTGCTTCATCAGCCATCACAAAGTTAATCCCATAAACCCGTCCGTTTCCTTTGCCTTGGCGTTCACTACGGAGCTTAAATTCAGAATTGCTAACAATCACAATATCATCAAAGGTTTTACCATCACCGTTGCCTCCAACATCCTCAGGCTCATCACTATAGATGGAAACAATTGAGCCAGCAACATTTGGATCGATTGATTGACTACAATTATCGGTTACACTTGCCACACAATCTGACAATGTGAAAGAGCGATATTTATGATTAGGTGGCCACATCTCAAGCATGTCACCCATTTCAACTACGGGAGGCGTATTGTCTTCCACCGTTACTGTAGCAGAACAAGCATCGACTTCACCAAACGGATCAGTAATAGTTAAATCAACATCCGTTATGCCCAATGGAAAAGGACTGGTTGGGGATTCTGTAATGAACCAAGGCATACCATCAGGATCATAAGAACCTGCGTCTATAGACGCATTAGCAACACATTGAGAATTTGCAGAAACAACTTGATCTTCACATAGTGCAATTGGTGGATGATTACAAGCTTCGGTTTCAACTGTAAGGTCATACAGGATAGGGGTCAATTGTTCCTCTGTGCTGGCCGTAAATTCGACCATAACCTCAATATAAGCAGCATTTTCAACCGTTGGAAAGGCAACGCCAGATTGAACTTGTTGAGTTTCTTCCCAAGATACGCCATCTACCGACGATTGAGCAATAACAAAAATCGTTGAATCGGCTGGCTGTTCATCATTCCATGACACGACAGCTTGGCAAATAGAAGGAGAACCTTCATCATAAACTACTGTCCACGTACCAACTTTAGTCGTGATATTACGCGATATAATGCCGGTCATATCGCTATAGTTATAGGGACCAGGATGTCCTTCTTGAGTGAAATCTACAGCATTGGTGTCCGGATCAATACGCATGACATTGTTTGAACTAAGGTTAGTCACCCAAATTTTCCCATCTGCGGCTGTTGCAACACCAGTTGGTTGATCACCGACAATAATTGTTGCTATTAGGCTGCCATCTGCTGCATCATGACGAGTTACTCTGTCAGTACCTGAATTAGCAACCCAAATATCACCATCTAAACCTACCGCAACTCCACGTCCACTAGAACCTCCCGGAATACTAACACTGTACACCCATGTTTTGTTGACTGGATCATACTTACGAAGTCGATTATTCCCCCAGGCAGACGTATAAATGTAGCCGTCTTGATCAATACTAATACCATAAACCCAGCCATCTCCGGTAGGAATAAAAGTCATTGTATGAGCCCCGCTGGGATCATCAATACGGGTTAGGGAACTCTTACTAGAATTAGAAATCCAAAGTGTACCTTTACTATCGATCAAGGCACCATAACAATATCTTCCAATGTGGATATTTTTTAATTCCTCTCCCGTTTCGCCATTATAGTATCCCATATTTTTCCCATAACCTCCGATCCAGACATTGTTATCAGCATCGATAGCAAGGGCACGGGGACCAGAATCAACATCAATACGCAACAAGATAGCTTCATCTTCACCCCAATTAAGTAATTCTGATCCTTCAATGAGACAATTACCATCGCTATCTTCTGAGGTCGTAACCACCCCATTATTGTCAAGATCAGTGGGATACAGTGCAATCTTAGTGGCAGTGTTAGAACCCCGATTACCAACCCACAGATCACCATTAATATCAACGGTTGTTCGTGATGGATTTTCACCCCAACCCGTACCCGGGCCCGTCCGATAACGTCCTAATTCACAACCAGTTTCGGTATCTATCTTGGAAACAGTACTTTCACCCGAATTAGCTACCCAAATGAATGGTAGAACACTTGGTTCCGTGCTGAGTTGGAGTTGATCCGGAACACTATAATCAACACCTTCCATCTCTCCAAGATCAAAATCTGCATTTAACGTGTAAACTTGAGTACCCGCATAACTGAGACTTGATTGGAAAATTAGTACTGCGATTCCACTTAATATAAGTTTCTTCACCGTAGCAGATGGTTTAAGAAAAGTTTGATAATTCCTTGGTAAATACATTATGATTTCTCCTCTGCGAGCGAAGCGAAAAATGTTTTCAAATTGAAATTAATCATCGCAAGCTCCGTTACCTCGTTTCGTTTGAAGTTAAATTCGGCCTTTCAAACCTACATATTAACCGAAAAATAAAGTAAGTCTGTCCGAAATAAAAATTATCCGGTTAAAAAATATAGGACTTACGCATTATCAGGCCGAAAAAAGTGTGGTCAAGAGCATCATAAAATTGCTCATAAGCCAGCTCATAAATAAAACACATCATATAATAAGTATTGTATAAAAAATTTGTAATGTCAAAAAAAATTTAACTTTCGTCAAATTGCTCATAAACATGATCATAAATCAAACACACTATACAATAAGTATTATCTAAAAAATTTGTAATGTAAAAAAAAAATTTAACTTTTGTCTCGAAGGTTATCGCTCACGGAATATCTGTAGCTTAAACCACACAGCCCATTTATCGGATCAATGCCATTAAGTTAAGGGAAATGATTCGCCTACATGTTTGAACTCTAATGGAGTTTTATCACTGCTAGCAAGCGTAGGGTCAATGCCATTAAGCCTGTCCCGACGCAAGGAGGGATCAAGACCATGTAGGGTGGATTAAGCGATAGCGTATCCACCAAAACTTATATATTAATCAGGTGGATACGCTCAGCTTAATCCACCCTACATGTATGGTTTTTGGCTTAACTTAATGGCATTGAAGCGTAGGGTGCGTCCCACGCACATTCTTGATGTCGCTGTTTCTACCAGCGGTATAAGAGGTCCATGGTGGGCGTTCCATAACGAGGTTTAGCTTCGCTGACTTCGTTTCGTGGAGAGATGGTGCGTGGGACGCACCCTACGCTCGCTCGTCCAAGTTAAAACTTGGACTCCGACAAGCACTCAAAAAATTTTTCCTTTATCAGCAAAAGAGCAAGCTGCACAAAAACTTTTGCCCGATATGGCATTAAGCCTGTCCCGACGCAAGAAGGGATCAAGGGCAACAAAAAGACGTCGGGATGGCTACGAAAGGTATTTTATTTGCCTGAAATAAAACCGGGATTACTCTAGGAATTTTTATTGGCACATTACTTGCAATACTCCACTTTTATTTTAGAATGATGGTATGACTGCCGATAATTTTACCTATAACCGCGTTTTGCATAATTAATATATGAAAGAACATATCAGTGCCCAATGCCAACAGCAGACAGGCAAGTTGACAACCACCCCGTGTCATCTCGGTGTGCTTTCCGAGGCACTCTATGATCTTGAGAAACGTTACCGTGAATCCAACACTAATGTTGATGCCGCTCATTTTGCCGAAATACAGCAAGAAGTCAAAAATGTGACAGCACTGTTACAAAAATTACATTGCACTCCCGTTTTTCTCGCTCAACCTTAAATCCGGTGTGCGGAGCATGGTTTGTCACAAACCGAATATTGAGCCTTATGCTGAAATCACTTTACTTTCAAATAGAGCATTATCGAAGTAAACACGCCAAACTCGATGAGTCTAAAGAAGATGAAATTTGTGCCGGACGGGAAGTTCTCTCCTCCCGTCGAGATCCCCGTCCGTAACGTTTCAGATATCTCAGGTACGCAAGATTTAACGTTGTCTCGAACGGAGTGAGAGAACTGGTTGCAAACCAAGTCCTGCATAATATTTTAATAAAATCAATAATTTGCTGTTTCTCATACTGGCATGGATCAAGCCCCGACAGGTGGGAAAAAAATGGGAAAGCGCCCGACACCGGAGTACAACCTAAACCCACACCGCAAAAATATCTTTATCCTGAAACTGAATCAGTTCCTCTTTGTAGCTTTTGCCTTTATTGAAATCATAAATCAGTAGATACCCCTTTTTTAGTGAGTAAATATCCAGATAATCACTCAACTGTTGCAAACCACGTTGATGATATTTCTCTCCGTACCAGCGTTTGAGCTCAACTATATAGCGTTTATCTTGATAGGTGATAACGAGATCCATGCGTCGTTCATCTGCTACGACTGGCTCTTTGAAATCAAATCCTTTGCCGTTCAGGATTGGTTTGAGAAAGGCTAAAAACAATAACCGCCCTTCTCGTTCTAAAAATTTGGCCTCTCGCTCACTAGAATGCTCCTTCATAAAGGCTTGAAATTTAAGTAAAATTGCTTCCACATCCAAGCCATCGTCGTTACTGTAACCAGGTTGTAAGAACAGCAACGGTTCTGAGGTTTGAGTTAGTAATTTGGTAACCATATAACTGTAAATCCGTTGCTCATAGATGCGGTTGTGGATCTGGCACCCTGAAGGGGAGTCTTTGAAAATACCATATAGATGCCCCAAATTGATAACTGGGACAACGATATTGAACGGAAAACCATGACCATTAATCACCAAGTTAAAGACATTGTTATACAGTTCTGGGTTGTTCTCCAAGTTCTTAGTCAAACTATCAAATAAGGTAGTCGTGTACCCTTCATGCACAATCATTTTGAAGGCGGCTTCGACATCATCAACTGACCAGTTTTTTTCAGCCCGATTTGGGATAATGTCTTCATCTATAAATTTACACAGCTTACTAACCAAGTATGGATAACCAAAGGTATAGTAATATAACCGCTCCGCAATAGCTGAGATGTCTGGCTGTATCTGCTTATCTATGCTGTAATCCCGCAACATTGTCTCAATCTCATGCGGCATAAAAGTCATATCAACTTTAAAATCAATCGCAATATTCCATGGGCTGTTGTATCCGCTACTTCTCCCATCTCCCCCTTGATGCCTGATTTTTGCTTTGAGCGTCTTTATGTCATGCACTCCCGCCAAAATGATTGATTGGAAGGTGTGATCACGTCCTTCGTGTTGTTGCAAATATTTGTTTCGTAGCATACTTAGGAAATCTAAAAAGAGTTGGTTATTGCTACTTTTATCCACCTCATCAATCAACAACACCAACGATGTTTGAGGTAACATGTCCCGCTTAAGTTTGGTAATAAATTGTGATAGCAGAGGCAGAGTGTTGGTATTTTCCAAATATTGGCTGGTAAATTGAGCTAGTTCCAACAACTGTAAAAACTCAAATTCTCTGATCAACATCTCCAGAAAGAGATGTACAAATTTATCGACATGTTGATGCGTCTCGGTATCAATCCCCTCAAAGCTAATCTTCAACGCCATGTAATCATCTAGCAAGTTTAGTTGTTTGGCGAGTAAAAACAGAGTCGTAGTTTTGCCAAACTGACGCGGACGATTGATGGTGAAATATTCGCCCCTCTCCGTAAGTTGAATAATTTGCTTGAGTTTGGCAGATGTATCAACCATGTAGTGGCGGTTAGGAATACATAGTCCAGTGTCATTAAATCTTTTTTGCATCATTTTCTCCTTGTTATGTTTGGAAACCTAAACAGATAACATTCGACTAATTAATTATTTAAACACAAAAAGCTATTTTTTTATCAACAACATTTTTATAGATACATTAACTATCCTAATATCATTTTTAAGCAACTAAAGAAATCCTATTTTTGAAAAAATAGGATTTCTATCTTCGGCGAAAGTATGATTGCATCCCATCCGCTGTGATCTTGTCATCCGTTGTACTCCGGCTGAAACTATATATTATATAAGAGTCAAAATTAAGCAGATTTCCAAATCGCCTTAAAAACGCCAATGCCATTTCTATTGTATATATAGGTGAGTGGGTTTGATTGAAGTAATGTGAGGATAACAAAATGAGCACACTAAAAGACGGTTCACATATCAAAGTATTTCGAGGATATTATTCCCATCACGGAATATACATTGGTGGGAATAAAGTAATCCACTATGATGGTAAGACTTTTAGCCCTGGCTGTATTTGTGAATGTTCCCTTGAAGATTTTGCGAATGGCGGGACAATTGAAATCGTAACGCATCTTAATGGTTATAATCCCGATGACGTCATAAGACGCGCTCGCAGTCTGAAACAAAGCAAGCAAGACTCACGCACCATCGCTATTGAAACTGGCATTCAAAATGCTGGCACCGCGATACTGGTGACAGGAACCATTTTGCAAAATCCTACGATGACTATCGTTCCCGTTATGTACGGTATCTTGATGCTGATACCGACGTTCGCATATCTTTTATGGATTAAGCAAGTGTAGGGTATTTCGGTATTCGGGCAAAGTAATCACCATCTCGCTATTTTGGCTTTGACATCCACATAAGTGTCTTTGAGTCCCACAAGCATCGGCATAATCAAATAACCAATCCAAATACCATTGGTGCCAAAAATAGCATCGCTATATAAATTAGGCCAATACTAATGATATTGAGCCATATACCGGCTGTTATCATATCTTGGATTCGCATGCGGCAAGTGCTGCCGGAATAGTCAAGAGCATCGGACTGGTATCAAGCCCTACTGCGACGGCACCCAATATAGGCAAAAAGGTTGCTGTTGTGGCAGTATTAGAAGTGATTTCTGTTAAAAAGATAATAGCTGCAATGGTTGCCAGTATTATCATGCTTATCTCCACTCCTTGCATACTAGCTACCGTATTGCCAATAGTGGCGGCTAGTCCAGAGCTTTTAAATGCCCCAGCTAATGCCAATCCGCCACCAAACAGTATCAAAACTCCCCAAGAGATATTTTTTGCGGCTTCCCATTCAACTGTAAAATGTCCCCGCTCAATGGAAACCGGCACCGCGAACAGCAAAATGGCCGCTATAAGGGCAATGGAAGTATCGGTGATTGGAAGCCCCGTGATACTCACTATCCATTGACGTGTCATCCAGAATATTGCTGTTGTGACAAATACAATTAAAACGATTCGCTCTCCTTTGGACATTTCTCCGAGTTGTTCCAATTCTTGATCTATTAATGCCCCTGCCTCTCCAAGAGTTATTCCCTTAACCGGAAATATTACTTTACAAAGCATAAACCAAGCGACGGGCAACATGCCTCTGAGGTTTAAAACTAGGACAAAACTTTTCTGGACAATTAGCTAAAATTAGCGAGCAAAGGGTGCGTCCCACGCAGTGCAAACTCTTATGGCACAGGCTATAGATGGTTTGGATATTTCCACCCTCCTGCACGAGTTGGTTTTTGTCAAGATTTTTAGTATCAAGTCATCTCGTGTTTGCTATACTAGACTCTATGAACGATAAAACACGATTTTTAAGCGCACTACGTCCTTTTTCCTTAGTGGTTGCAGTGGCAACCTGTGGGCTTGGTGTCAGTCTTGCTTTAATCGATCATGCAAGCGATGCTACTCTTGCTTGGCTGGTCTTGATTGCAGGTGTTCTGCTTCAGATTGCCGTTAATCTGATTAATGACTATGGAGATTTAGAAAATTTCGCACTCACTGCCTCTCAACGCTGGCGGATTAAACGCAATGCCCTAGTTGGCTGGATAATAATGTTGATAGCTGTGCTGCTTGGTTTGTATATGGTGACTATTCGTGGCTGGCCACTGTTCGTACTGGGTGTGGTGGGTGTACTAGGCGCATGGGGATATACAGGAAACCCTGTTAATTATAAGCAACGTGGCTTGGGTATCCTGTTCGTGTTTCTTTTGATGGGCGTTATGCTGATAGGAGGCGCCTATTATACATTGACGGGTGAATACCAGTGGGAAGTGTTTTGCTTATCTCTGCCCTTCAGCCTGTTGTCATCGCTGCTGCTGTTAAGTAACGAACTGCGTGACTATGAGGAAGATCTTGCAGCAGGTATCAGAACGCTGACTGTACGCTTGGGCTATCAGGTGGGTGTTAAACTCTACTATCTCCTTGTGGCTCTGTTGTATTTTATCAGTGCGCTGCTTTTCTGGGGACATAAGCTGCCCAGTCTGTTGTTGCTTATGATGACTGCTTTAGCATTGTGGACACCGCTCAAGTTGCTTAATGCACCACAAACACAGCGACGCATACTCACTCCCTTAACTGGACGCTTTTATTTGATTTTCAGCATCGCTTATTTCGCTACAATTTGGATGGAATTGCCATGAATCAAGATTTAGTGCTGTCACACGCATTACCCGTTACCCTTTTCTGTATCATGTTCAGTATGGGTACGGGGCTGCTTATCAATGACTTCAGGCGTGTATCGCCCTTCGCAATGCTGATCGGTATCGTTAGCCAAATGTTATTGCTGCCAGCCCTAGCATTGATTGTGATCCTACCCTTGCAGCTTTCTCCAGAAATCGTTGTGGGGTTCATGATTTTGGCTTTCAGTCCGGGCGGTACTACCTCCAATATGTTCTCTTATCTTGCTAATGGTAACCTCGCCCTGTCTATTACGCTAACAGCAGTTGTCAGTATAATTACCCCTATCACCATCCCGCTTCTTGGCGGCGTGGTGCTGGCTTGGCAAATGGGTACAGAGCAAGATATTTATTTGCCATTTCTACCTACCTTTGCCAAGCTAGTCGTGGTTACGCTGATTCCGGTCGCACTGGGTATGCTTCTGCGTTACTTTCGTGGAGAATTTTGCCAGCGTAATGAGAAGTTGATAACACACATTCCACTATTCATGCTGCTATTTGTTATCGCTGGAATCATCCATAAAAACTGGGAACAGATGCCCCTGTTTGTGGAACAGACTGGCTTTCCTGCTCTACTACTGGCTAGTTTGGCATTAGTTGGTGGATACCTTTTTGCTCGCAGTCTGAAACAAAGCAAGCAAGACTCACGCACCATCGCTATTGAAACTGGCATTCAAAATGCTGGCACCGCGATACTGGTGACAGGAACCATT